>NZ_CP093444.1 GCF_026168515.1 Brevibacterium spongiae
GGCTCGATATCGGCCTTTTCCTGTGCGAGGACGAACGAGAGAGGACCGAAATAGGCCAGTTCGAGGCGGCCGCGCGACATCGCCTCGATCATCGAGGAATAGTCGGTCGTCACGACGAGCTCGACGTCCATCTCCAGCTCCTCTTCGAGGTGCTTCTTGAGCGGTTCATTGTTCTTGATGACGTCCGAGGCGTTCTCGTCGGGCAGCAGGGCAACCCGGAGCGTGTCGGGTGCGGCGCTCGCCTCTCCGGCGGCACCGCAGCCGGAGAGAAGGAGGGCGGAAGTCAGCAGGGCTGCCGCAGCAGCGGTGAAACGGGGGCGTCCGATCATGGTGATTCACTCCTGGGGTGAGTCGTGTCGCTTGGTGAGTCGGGTCGTGCAATGGGTCGTTCGATGTCGTGGTGGGTGCGACTGAGTTCGGTTGAGCGGCTCTGGTCAGGAGCGCTCGGCCGCAAGCGTGTCCTGACCGGCTCTTACAGGGGCGTCGGATCGGGAATCGTCCGGCGCGCCTTCGTAGATCAGGCGGAGGTCTGCGTCGGTGATGCCGGCAGCGGGACCGTCATAGACGATCCGCCCGCGGGCGAGGCCCACGATGCGGTCGGCGTGCTCGAGCGCGAGGTCGACCTGGTGAAGGCTGGCGATCAGGGTGATTCCGCTCTCCTGGCAGACGCGGCGCAACAGGTCCATGACGCGACGCGCCGAGGCGGGATCGAGGCTGGCGACCGGTTCGTCGGCCAGGATCAGGTCCGGCTGCTGGGCCAAAGCGCGGGCGATGCCCACGCGCTGCTGCATACCGCCGCTGAGGTTGTCGACGCGGGTCAGGGCCTTGTCCAGCAGCCCGACTCGGTCGAGCGATTCGAGGGCGATGCGTTCGTCGCTCCGGCTGAAGGGCAGAAGGCTGCGCCAGAAGCTGTAGTAACCGACCCTGCCGAGGAGCACATTCCGCAGCGCCGTGTACCGGGGGATGAGCTGGTGGTGCTGGAAGACCATTCCGGTGCGTCTGCGGTGGTGGCGCAGGTCTTTGCGTGATTCGAGTGCCGGGACGCCCTCGACCCGCACTGTTCCGGTGCTGGGGGTCACGAGCAGGTTCATGCACCGCAGCAGAGTGGATTTCCCGGCCCCCGACGGGCCGAGGAGTACGGTGACCTTTCCGCTCTCGATCGACAGGTCGGTGGTCCCGAGGGCTTGCACTCCGCCCTGGTAGGTCTTGCTGACATCCGTGAGTTCAATCATTGCGAGTCCTCTATACGACTACTGGTTACGCGATCAAACGTATAGATGAATTGAGAACGCGCGGTCGGATCTGGGATAACCGTTGGTGAACGCCGGTGGAACGGCGGAGGTGGATGGGCGTTCACGAGGCGTACACTTCGCAGTCAAGAGCGGGTGACAGGCTCTGTGGATGGCATCTTTGACCTCGGACGGAACGATCTCCGACATTGTGATCGGTCACGCCGCTGCAGTGCTGCCCGACAGAGTGGTAGATGACGCCAGGGTCGTTGTCCGCGGTGGCCGCATCACCGAGGTCGGGACGCATCCTCGTGGGGCCGAGTGTGACCTTGATGCTCGTGGAGCCTTCGTGTTGCCGGGGCTCGTCGATGTGCACAGCGACCTGCTCTCGCGGGAGGTGCGTCCACGACCTGGTGCCGCGCTCGATCCATCGTTCGCCGTCGCATCTGCCGGCGCTCGGCTGCGCGCTGCGGGCATCACGACGGCCTTCCACGGGCTGGCCTTCCAAGAGAGCTCGATCGTGGGGACGCCGATCGATTCGCCTGCAGCCTCCGAGCTTTCGGAGGCACTCCGCGACACCGACGACTCTCAGGTTGATCATCAAGTGCTGCACCGACTAGACATTCGCTGCGCGCACGGGCGGGCGCTTCTCGAGAAGGATTTCGAGTCACGGGTGTCTGCGCCGCGTGTGCCAGTCGTATCTCATGAAGACCACACGCCGGGGCAAGGACAATTCTCCGACCCGGCGAAGATGCAGAAGTGGCTGGTTCATGGTGAAGGAATGTCTGACGAAGACGCTGCTGATCATGTCGAATGGTGGCGCAGCAGTCGTGACGAGCGTCTTGCCGTGCGCGACAGCACCCTGTCGTGGTTGGAAGGCCTGGCCCAGGAAGGTGCCATCCGGCTTTTCGCCCACGACCTGACGACGCCGGAGGAGGTGTCAGCGGCAGCTGCTCGCGGTTGCGCTGTCGCGGAGTTCCCAACGACCGTTTCGGCCGCTCGCGCGGCCCGGGACCTTGGAATGCTCATCATCGCGGGCACGCCCAACATTGTCCGCGGAGAATCGCACACCGGCAACGTATCCGCAGCTGAACTCGTTTCTGCGGGCCTGACCGATGCGCTCGCCAGCGACTACATCCCGACGTCAATGCTTCCGGCCATACTTCGACTGGTGCGTGACGGAGTCGCGGCGCTTCCACAGGCGGTTCGACTCGTCACCTCAGGTGCTGCCGCCTGTGTGGGTCTGGACGACCGTGGCTCTCTGGTCGAAGGGCTTCGGGCCGACCTGGTGCTCGCAGATTTCAGCAAGAGCTGGCCCTCCGCTCTCGCCTTCACAAGCAGAGCCATGGATGATGAATGACGACGGCAAGCCTTCCGGCAGGTCGTATGAAAGGAGTGCGTCCACGATGAGTGACGACGCTTTCGAAACCCTCATGGCCTCGGTCGACCAGCCCCTGATCGTGGTGACAACCGTGGCGGAGGGCGAACTGGCCGGCTGCGTGGTCGGGTTTCATACGCAGTCGGGAATCAGCCCGCAGCGGTACTGCCTATGGCTGTCGAAGGCCAACCACACCTATCGTGTGGGCCTCCGCGCTACGCACTTCGCAGTTCACTTCCTAAGCGCGGACAACCGTGCCATCGCGGAGCGGTTCGGCACCCGTTCCGGCGACGACACGGACAAGTTCGCCGGAATCGACGTCGAGCGCGATGACACTGGGGTGCCACTGCTCGGCGCGTGTCCGAACCGGATCGTGCTTGAGCGTCTCGCCATGCTCGACGACGGCGGAGACCACGTCTGCATCACGACCCGAGCTCTCTCAGCCGAATCAGTGGAGTCTTTCGTGCCCTTGCGCGTCTCCGAGGCAAGCCACTTCGACCCAGGCCACGCCAGCGAGGAACGAACGATCCAGCCCTGACCGTAGCTGCTGCCTCGGGCGCTTCGGCCGCACCCAGCGATTAAGGCAGGTCAGCACCGACCGAGACGTCGTTGATGGCGGCACCAGGCCGTCTCCCGCCCAGCACCTCTGGGGACCCGATTACGGCGAGGAAGCAAACTAGCTGCGGGTCTACATCTCCCAGCTCCGGGCCAGAAAGAACCCGAACCAGCGCGCCTCCGCTACTTCCGCACCGAACTGGGCATGGGCTACCGCTTCACACCATAACCACCAGATTGATGGATAGAACTCGTGGAAGAGTACGTTCCCGGTTCACTGAGGACCGAACCGCTGCTCCCGCATGAACAGTGAGCTCCCGGATCACTGTCGGCGGACGACAAGGGAAAGGTGGGACGCACAACATCCAGGTGAGTGCAGGGCCAGAGGAGGACCCAACAAATGGTCTCGACCTCCACGGAGGAGGTCGAGACCACGTCAGTGAAACTCAGACTCGCGGATCGTCCGGCTTGTCGTCGTTGCCAATGGCACGGTCAGCGGCACCACGCGCCTTCTGAATCTTGTCGTCGTGGCGTCCGCCAGTCGCTTTGCTCGCTGCGTTTCCAGCCTTGTCCAAGAGCTGTTGCCCCTTTTCGCCCCGCAGGGCATCCTTGGCCCTTTTCAGGTAGTCGTTCAATCCCACGGGGGTTCTCCTCTGGTCAAGTAGTAAGGCCAATCATAGCGATGGAACGTTGACGACGGTCGTGAGTTCCCTGAGGTGAAGTAACGAATGGCCCCGCCGCCACAGAGGTCACGGGGCAGTGTCGAGATGCCTTCTTCGCCTCTACGCGGCCTATCCGCTGTGCCGAGCGCAACTATAATCAAATCGCTGGCGTTGTCGGAGCTGGCCAGGTTAATCGCGCTGCTTCAGTCCCTGCGCTGCCGGTCTTGTTCGATGCCGCCCGCGGCGGCTATAGCCGCTCGACGTTTCAGACAGGATCTCTACATGCGAGGAAAGCCGCCGCCCCAGCGAGAGGGTGACAACGCAGGGGCCTATGCGCTCACCTTCAGTATCATCTCGGTGGTCTGCGCGTTCATCCCCGTGATTGGCGACTTCATCGCTGCCCCAACCGCTGCTCTCGCCATCGTGCTCGGTTTCATCGGAATCTCCCGCCACGAATCCGGTCGAGCGTCAAAGGTCATCCCGGCCGTCAGCGGAACTATTCTCGGCGCGGTCGCCCTGTTCGTCGTTGCTTTGATGCTCGCGGTGACGCACCTTCCCGGGCGAGCAGTTGTGATTCGGTGGCGTCACTCTTGACGAGATTCAGTTGGGCGGGCGCGCGTCCGGGACTTTCTCCACGATCGCCGGGCAGGGATTCGCGTGGTAACGTCTGGCCTTCCGGTGGCCCAGGTTGAGGGTGGATCTTGTTGATCCAGCGATGAAGCCTCGACTTCGCGTCCAGTGCGTCGTGTCGACTTCAAGCAGCGAATTGGATGACCGTGCGGTTGAGGTATGGGAGTTCGTGGTGCAGCCGGTCGCGGACCGCGTGTGCGACCGTGTCGGCAGCGGCGAGGTTTGTGTCGGGGTCGAGGGTGAGAGTGAGTTCGCATTCGAGTCGGTGACCCAGCCAGCGGGCGCGGACGCCGTCCACGGCCCTCACGCCGTTGATTGCCGCGGCGGTGTGTTCGATCGTGTCGATAGTGTCGGTCTCGGTGCCGTCCATGAGGCGGTGGACGACGGTGCGCATCGAGTTGACCAGCACTGCGATGATCACCGCTGCGATCAGCAGTCCGATGATCGCGTCGAGCTGAGGAAGACCGAACCAAGCACCGATCACGCCGGCGACCACCGCCAGCGAGGTCAGGGCGTCGGTGCGGGCGTGCTGTCCTTCGGCGACCAGGGCGGCGGATCCGATGCGTTTGCCGGCCCGGATGCGGTAGATCGCGACAGCTTCGTTACCGGCCGCCCCGACAAGGGCGGCAGCGAGTACCCAGCCCAGGTGGCTCAGGGGCCGGGGCTCGATCAGCCCGCGGATCGATTCCCAGATGATGAGTGCTGCGGAGACGGCGATGATCAGACCGATGAAGAGCCCCACCAGATCCTCGGCCCGCTTGTAGCCGTAGGAGTAGCGCCGCGTCGCCGGCCGGCGCCCCAACCGGAAGGCGATGATCAAGGGGATGGTGGTGGCCAGATGCCCCAGGTTGTGAACCGTATCGGCCAGCAGGGCGATCGAGCCGCTGAGGACGACGATGACGATCTGCAGCAGGGCGGTCGCACCCATCCCGGCCAGACTGAACCACGCCGCCCGGATCCCGTAGGCGCTGGCCTCATCGGCGGTCCGGATCACCTCGGAGTGGTCATGACTGTGCGGAACCAGAGCATGCCGGACCCTCCCCCAGAACCCGTGGTCGTGGAGGTCGTGCTGATGATCGAGCTCTGGATCGCCCCGGGTTTGCTAGAGAGCTGGTTCTAGTACGCGAGCCTCAACAGGCCAGCGGGACCGAGTGTAGTGCAGAGCCTCGAACGCCATCGGGGCCATGTCACTGCATCGGGAATGAATCCGCGAGTTGTTGTACCAATGAGCCCATTCCATCACCGCGTATTCGACAGAATCACGACCTGACCATGGCCCGTCTCTCCACACCACCTCCTTCTTGAAAAGCTTCATCAGCGCTTCAGCTGCTGCGTTATCATATGAATCGCCAGTCGATCCGACAGACGCCTCAATCTCGGCTTCAACAAGACGACTCGTGTAGGCGATTGATGTGTATTGTGCCCCTTTGTCGCTGTGGTGAATGACTCCACGTACGTCGTGCTTGCGGCGCCCTCGTTCCCACATTGCATGCTCCAAAGCATTCAATGCAAGATCGGCGCGCAAAGTTGTATCAACACTCCACCCGACAATCGCTCGTGAGAACAAATCCATGATGAACGCGACATACACGAAACCCGACCACGTCGGCACATACGTGATATCGGCGACCCATTTCATGTTCGGGGCAGAAGAGGTGAAGTTCCGCTCCAACTTGTCGCCGGGGTGCGAGGCTCCCTGCGGGGCGGGCCGTGTCGTGCGTGTCGTGCGGGAGTTCCCGACTCCCGACAGACCCAGGGCGGCCATCCGCCGCTCGACTGTGCAGCGAGCCACCCGGTCCTCCGGGTACATCGCGCCCAGCACTTTCCACATCTTTCGCGCTCCGTAGAGCCCGCGATTAGCCTCATGGGTCTCGACAATGCGGGTATCCCATTTCCTGTCCGCGATGCTTCTTGCGGATTCCGCGCGGTTCTTTCGCGCGTAATACGAACTGGCAGCGACCTGCACTCCTGCATCGCTCAGAATGCGGCAGATCGGCTCGACTCCCAGCTCGTCTTTGTGCTCGTCGATGAAAGCATCGATGTCTGTCAGCGGCGGTCGAGCTCCGCCTGCGCGAAATACGCGCTCGCTTTCCGCAGGATCTCATTCGCGCGGCGCAGTTCGCGGTTCTCTTTCTCGAGTTCGAGAACGCGTTGTTTCTCGGCTCATCGCAAATGAGAGTGTAGAAGTGGTCTGAATCCTCCGGTGTCCAGCAGTGCCCGGAGGAGGTAGTGGCCCAGATTCCGGAACCCCAGGGCCGTGCCCCTCAAATGCTCGAGGCGGCCGTTGATCGCCTCTGTCGGCCCGTTGCTCGTCCCGGGCCGGTCGAAGTAGGCGAGCACATCAGCAGCCCTGCGTTTCAGCGTTCTCCCCAGCGTGGTCAGCTCCTTCAGTGCTGTCGGCACTCCTGCAGAAAGACTCGCGATGACACTCTTCAGTCGGTCTCTGCCGCGCGTGCGGTCGGGGTCGCGGTACGCGGCCACGATCCGCTGATAGACCCACCACGTGACATCCACCTGTGTGTGCTCCTCAGCAGCGAGCACCGCCTCGAGCCTGCTGGTCTGTTTCTTGGTGAGCAGGTTCGCTCCCGTGAGTAGGACACGACGGATGCCGTAGAGCGGGTCGCCGGACCGGCCCCGGTGCCCGAGCGTCTCCTGCTGGATCCGCTGCCGGCACCGCTCCACAGCGCTACCTGCCAGCGCGACGACGTGGAACGGATCCATCACCGGGGTCGCGTCAGGCAGCTCTTCGGTCGCGGCTGACTTGTAGCCGGCGAACCCATCCATCGCGATCTCCTCGACACCAGCGCGGAATGCCTGTGATTGGGCGGCCAGCCAGGTCTTGAACACCTTCTTCGACCGTCCCTCGACGATGTCCAACAACCGGGAGGGGCCTGTCTTATCGCGGATCGGGGTGAGATCGATGATGACGGTGACGTACTTGCTGCCGAACGGGGTATGCCGCCACACATGCTCATCGACCCCGAGAACCCTCACGCCGTCGAACCTGCTGGGATCATCGACCAGCAGCTGTTGGCCGGTGGCGAGGATCGCGGTGTTGACGGTGTGCCACGCCGCGCCGAGGCCTGCAGCGATTCGACTGATGGACATCCTGTCGATGACGAGGCATTTCAGCGCCCACAGCACCGCCGACCGTGACAGCTTCGCCCGTGGCGCCCCGACCTGGGTGAGGTCTTCCCTCCAGACGCGTGCGCAGTCCGGGCATCGGTAGCGGCGGACGCGCACGTGCAGGATCGTGGGGCGCCAGCCGAGGGGGACGTGGACGAGTCTGCGCACCGCGGTTCCGCGGGGAATGCCTTCCGCACCGCACTCGTGGCACCAGGAGTCCTGGAACTCGGTACTGGTGCGGCATTCGAGGACCGCGTGATCGACGTCGACAGCTTGCCCTGTGACAGTCAGGTTGAGGGTATCGAGGAGGCAGAACGCGTCGAGACCAGGGGTCGTGAAGCTAGGCTTGTCCATGTCGAGGTCTTCCGGATGGAGAGTGTAGGAACTTCCATCTTCAGGGAGGCCTCGACGTCTACCCGGGCAACGACACGTGCGGACTCACAGAGCAGGCTCTACACCCTCATTTACGAAGAGCCTACAAAGCTACGTCGTGATACGAGCAGTCGAATCGCAAACGGTCGTATACGGGACGGGCGGATCGCGCCGCCCGTCCCTGTGCCGAAATGTGTGTCCCGATTGATCTGTGCCGAATTCCCGTCTGCGGTCCCATTTGCGGGACATGAGGCGTAGAGTGGTCACGACCAGCGCCGTCGACGGTGCATCGAGGTAGTCGCCGGGAGTACTTATATTCCGTCTATAAACTCTATAAACTTCTATAAAGAGTCTTTGTGAGTTTAGGGAAAGTGGTCATTGATGAGTCTACCGTTCGAGATTCCTCCGGTTCCTGACGAGTCTGCCAAGCAGTCACCGTTCACCCCCACGTTCGGTGCGATCCCGCCGCTGTTGGCTGATCGGCAGAATCTGATCAATGATTTCGCCTACGCCCTTGATAGTGGCCCCGGGGCGCGGGGGAGAGCAACCCTGGTGACCGGGACTCGTGGTGTGGGAAAGTCAGTCATGCTCAGAGTCTTCCGCGAGGTCGCGGACTCTCGGCAATGGCTGACAGTCAGTGCACAGGCAACGCCGGGGTTCGTCGATCGATTGACCACGGCCCGCCTGCCAGAGGCTCTGTCGAAGATGGACACCGCGAACACCCGGCAGACGCGCGTGAAAGGTGGCAGCTTCTCGGCGCTGGGATTTGGTGGCAGCGTCAATACCGAAACGGAGAATACAGCTCCGGTCACACCGGACTTCCAGCACCAGCTCATGCGCACGCTCGAGGTCCTCGATGAGCACGGGACCGGCCTGTTGTTGACCTTGGACGAGGTGCACCGGTCACAGCTGGGGGAGCTGCAGGAGGTGACCGACGCACTCTCGACGGCGGTCGCTGATGGCGCACCGTTCGCATTCGCGGCCGCCGGACTGCCCGAGACGATCAACGGCTTGGTCAACGAAGAAGTCTCGACATTCCTACGACGTGCCGAGCGCGTCAACCTTGGCAATCTTTCGCCCGATGGCTCAGCTGCAGGTCTGCGAGCTCCGATCGAGGCAGCCGGCAAACACATTGGTGACGAAGCCTTGTCTGCGGCTGTGGAGTCGTCGTCGAACTACCCGTATCTGGTGCAGTTGATCGGTGATAACTCGTGGAGGGCTGCTGGACCGGCCGAGGAGATCACGCTCGACCATGTCCGCGAGGCAGCGGAATCGGCGAAAGAGACGATGTTTCGCCAGATTCATGAGCCGACGCTTGCGAATCTCCCGGAACGTGAGCGGCAGTACGTGGCGGCCATGGGCGCCAGTGATGGGCCAGCGCGTACCGCGTCGGTGGCTGACCAGATGGGTGTGCCTACCTCTCATGCCGGTGTGTTCCGCGACAGCCTCATCAATCGCGGCGTCATCACCTCACCGCGTCGCGGGCAGGTCGAGTTCAGCATTCCCTACACCGCGGACTTCCTGCGCTCAGAGCAGTCGAAAGCGGAGGCGACGTCGACGCGCGGGTTATGGTACTCGACCCAGTCTGAGCGAGCTTCCTCGACCGCTGAAACGGCGGCACCAGGCAGGGAAAACACGCGCGGTGGCCGGTCACCGATGGCTACCGGCCTGAACGATGCCCAGGCAGCCGAATCCATCGCTCAGGCTCGGAAGAACCATGCGGCCGGCACCGACCGACCGACGGGACCGCCCACTTCGGGGGCGTCATCGCAGTCGGCATATAGACCACCACAGCAACGCTCAACCGATCAAGGCATTGAACGATAGGAGCACGATCATGATCAATCCACGCACGCTGCACACGTTTGAGGTTGAAGCAGCTGAGTTGCCGGTAGGTGATTGGACAGCGCACCGAGATTTGGCGCAGGAGGCCGTCGAAGCTGGCTACGCTGCTGAGCTGACCCAGAAAGTCAGCAATGATGTGGGAGACGAGGTGGCCCTCACTCATTCGTTGCGGTTCCTCGAACCTGACGAAGTGGTTGCGTTCGATGAGGGAATCCACGAGTCGGAAGACGCAATGGGTGGATCTGTGTCGGTGGAGCAGTTCACGCCGGAACGTGCCCATGGGTTCTACGGGCAGCGCACTCCTTTGGAATTCTCGCCGGTCCAGGATGACTGGCCGGATACGGCAAGTATTCGTCTCAGTCATCGTGGGAAGGATTCGGTGCATTCGACTCTGACCCAGGCGCTTGAAACCGTTCTACGTGAGCAGACTGATCTTGCGTGGATACCCCCGAAACACCACGCTGGATTCGACCCCGACGGCCCACTGCGTGCTGACAACGACTCTCCACTTCTGCTTGACCCAAGTGGTGCTGTGGTCGCGGATCATGTCCTGGACGCGTTCCGCGCCGTGGCGGTTGCTGAAGGACAAAGCATCACCGTAGAGACTGGCCGCGAAGATCTTGGGGCAGTGTTTACAGCCAGCTTCAATTCGTATGGGGAGTGGGAGCTTGGCCATACTGATGCGGAGGCAAGCCACACACTTAAGGATGTTGGACCAATCAAGGGTGACTATGTTCCCCTCGAAGTTTCGGCTGCCTTTGAGACACATGCTGAGTCCGTCGATCGACGGGCGCGCGTCGAGGAATCACGCGATTACGGTCAAGCACGCCACGACGGTGATGCTTTCGCCGAGCAGCTTCTCACTGCCAGCTCAGGCACGGGGGAAGAAGCGAACGCTGCTCGGCTTGCTCATGCAACCGAAGTGGTCGCCGAGTATGAGCGACGTGAGGCACGGGCCTATGCCGACGCACCGTCGTCGACGCAAGAGCCATATGTCGGCCCTGAACCTGTACTCGACCGGTTGGTGATTGCAAACGGTGGGGATCTGAATGCGACAGTGCATTCAGAGGACTTCAGCCCTGCGGTACAGCGTCTTCTGGGACGGGCGGCACACGAATATTTTGTCAGTGACGAAGCTGGCGGCAGGTATGAATTTTGGCAGCCAGGCGAAGACGATCGTACCCATGTCGCCGAAGCAGTCGAGCAGGTGAAAGCCCGTTTTGTAAAAGCGGGAGTCGCTGAGGAACACCAAGCCCCGGCAAACTCAACTAGTCCCTCGGCTGCTTCAAAATCGGTCGATGCGCAGGCGTTGAGTTCGTTCGAACAGGTGTTGAAAAACCGTCCTCAGGCGGGTCCCAAAGCCGGCCTGAATGCGCGTGAGCCCCATTCCGACCGTGCATTCGCTCGAACCGATGGCCCATCGGAGTCGAAGAGCCAAGACTGGGGATTGGCGGGATCTCCGCCATTTTAAGATCAGCACTCCACGGTTGCTGATCGAAATGGTGTCATTCCAAAGGAGTCCAACCAGGCCACCACAAGTGCAGGTCACGGAGTATGTCACTGCAGAGGCGACGCACCCCGTGACCGAGTGTGGTAACTGATTTTTTGAGGGCAACTGGATTCTAGCGAAGCGAATCCAGGCGGCAGATTGTTACGAGAGGAAGTGTGCCGGTGACGGCCTATGGGTACGTTCGTGTCTCCACAGTGGATCAGAATCCTGGCTTGCAGTTCGACGCGCTGCGCGCGTTAGGCATCGACGATGACCACATGTTCATCGACCACATTTCCGGTTCGACCAAGAACCGTCCGGCACTCGATCGACTCATGGCCACTCTCGTCGAGGGAGACGAAGTGGTTGTATGGAAGCTCGATCGCCTGGGTCGATCGACCCAACATCTCATCGAGACCATCGAGTTGTTCAAGACCAGGGGAGTGGCATTCCGATCCGTGACTGACCCGGTGGACACGACGACGCCGGCTGGCAATCTGGTGTTCCAGATTTTTGCAGCTCTGGCAGAGTTCGAGCGTGCACTTATCGTCGAGCGCACGCAGGCCGGACTTGAAGCCGCGCGTGCGA
The DNA here is from genome assembly GCF_026168515.1 of Brevibacterium spongiae. Taxonomy (NCBI): domain Bacteria; kingdom Bacillati; phylum Actinomycetota; class Actinomycetes; order Micrococcales; family Brevibacteriaceae; genus Brevibacterium; species Brevibacterium spongiae. Next base: position 11,875 of record NZ_CP093444.1, read on the forward strand.
ATGGCCGTCATGGTGGCCGCAAGTCCAACATCAGTCCAGAGGCTGCCGCACACATTCGGAAGCTGCGCGATGACAATTGGACGGTCCGACAGATTGCGAAAGTTGTGCGCGTGAGTCCGTCGGCTGTGAGTCGTTTGCTTCGTGGAGAGATCGAGCCGAATCCCGATCTTGGGAAGAAGAAACGTTCCGCCTAGTGTTCGTGATGATGCAACGGGGTCATCGGCGTCTTGGTATCGACGTGGCTGACTCTCCTGTGCTGCGGGTGATTTCTTCCACGATGCTGAGGTGGCCGTGAGGGCAGTGTCAATGTCGGCACTACGTGCCCTCCTGCGGCGAAAACTTGTCTCCTTAACGCTCGTTCCTCGCTATAGAAAACTTTTCGCCTCCGTCGGGTTCCCTCGGTGACACTGCCCTCACGGCCACCTCCGGGCGCTTCGTGCAATCACCCACTTTGAAGCACAGGAGGACATCATGAACATCGAATTCTGGACCAAAACTAACTGCCCCAGGTGCCGCTCAACAGCACGAGTTCTCGACGACCGTGACGTGACGATCACATACCGCAGTTTCGATGACGAGCCTGGTCTCGTCGACGAAGCAAAGGCGCTCGGATTCTCCGAGGCACCCGTGGTCATCACTCCAGATGACGCTTGGTCGGGATACCGACCCGACAAGCTGATCGGGTTGCCGAAGTGATTCGGCAACAGTGAGGCCCGCACCAGATGGTACGGGCCTCACTTGCGTGTGGGTGTCGACTACGCCGACACTTCTTGACCGTTGAGCGGTGTCACCGTCGCTGACTGATCTTTCGATTTCTTGGACTTCCGAGGTCCACTCTTACGAGTGAATCCCATCTTCTTCAACTCCGACTGCGACCAGCCGGACGCTAATGCCAGCTCGTAGGCATCGGACTCCTGCTGCTCGATTTGGGTGATCTTCTCCTGAAGCGTGGCCTTTTCATCGCCGAGCTTCGCGAGCGACTTCACCGTGTCTCGGCGTTCTTTCATCATTGCTTCTGCAACGGCCAATGGATCATTCGTCTCGGTACTCATGATCAACTCCTTCGGTCTCCTGTCAGTGCAATTAGTCTCTCACGTGGCCAGCTGCGTTTCAACGGAATTCGCCGTTGCGAATACTCGATTAACCCGGCTACGCGGACGCTCCGCCTCTACACCGAAAGGTGCCCCGGGCGGAGCGAGCTATACACTTATCCCGGGATAAGTGGCTCGGACCCTTGCGCTGCGCTTGGGCCGCTGTCACACTGAGAGTGTGTCGGTGCACTAGGCTGGAGGTGAAGTCAATGTCAGAGCGCAAGCGCCAAGCTAACGTCGAGGGCGGTCGCCCTGTTCGACGTGAAGTGACATTGACTCCCGTCCAGGACGGGCAGCTCGTTGTGGCCGCCGAGCGTGCTGGCCGGACGGTGCCGGCGTTTCTGGTTGAAGCCGGACTCAAGGCCGGCGGCTACCAGACAGAGACCGAACGGCGCGAAGGCATCTTCGCTCTGTTTCAGCTGCGCGAGCAGCTGGCTCGCATCGGTAACAACGTCAACCAGATGGCGAAGCTGCTCAACGCCGAGGGTGAAGTGCACGCCGATCTGCTCGCGACGCTGTCGGCGGTGCGCGAGAGGATCGCGATGGTCGACGATGTGGTCGAACTGTTCGCTGCGGAGCGTGACGAAACATGATGCCCAACATCACCCGTGGCGGAAAGATGCCCGGCCTAATCATGTACCTCGCTGGCCCCGGTCGAGCGAACGAACACACCAATCCCCACATCGTCGCCGGATCCGATCACGTCGCCGTCATGGTCGATGCCGGGGTAGAGCTGTCCCACGATGATGCGCTCGACATTGCTCGTGCTCTCGACCAACCGCGCAAGGCGTTCGGCACCAAGGTCACCTCTCCTGTCAAGGAATGGAACGAGGAGAAGGGGAAGCGGGAGACCGTCGGCCGCAAAGATTCACACGTGTGGCACTGTTCCCTGTCTTTGCGTTCGGATGAGGGCAAGCTTACCGACGCCGCGTGGGAGACGATCGCGAATGAGTTCGCGACCCGAATGGGTTTCATCGACCCCGACGGGGCGAAATCATCTCGGTGGGTGGCCATCCACCACGGGGCATCGAAGAACGGCAATGACCACATCCACTTCGTTGCCCAGATGGTCACTGAGGATGGCTCCAAGGCCCGAACCCACAACGACTTCAAGCGCGCACAGCAGATCTGCAGCGAGTTGGAGAAGGAACACGGTCTGGCGATTACCGAGGGTCGCGAGACCGGGCAGGCGCTTTCGGCAGAGAAGCCAGGTGAGAAACGTCGCGCTGATCGTGAGCAGGCACCGTGGGTGGAGAAGATTGAGCTGCGTCGACGTTTGCGTGCGGCACTGGCTGGGTCGAAGTCGGAAGCGAACTTCGTGGCCCGAGTGTATGAGGCCGGGGTGATCATTCGACCCCGATTCGCTGAGGGCCGGACGAACGAAGTCACCGGCTACAGTGTGGCCTTGCCGGCCCCGGCCGGCAGTGACCGTTCCCCGATCTTCTACGCGCCCTCGAAGCTCGATAAGTCACTGTCCCTGCCGAAGGTCCGCGAGGCGCTGGGCACGTATTCCAATGGTGACCCGCAGGCTTTGGGCGTGTGGCAAGAACACCATCGGTCTACCCGAGCTGCAGCCAAGCCACGTATGGGTGCGGTGGATCGAGGTCTGCGGGAACGCGTGCAGCAGGGTCGCGTCACACACGCTGATCTCGCAAGGATCTTCGCGGCTGGGTCGATGAAGTACGAGATCAACAAGCCTGGGCCACTGGCACAGATGAGTGAAGCTCATGCCCAGGTGGCCATGAATCCTCCGGCCTATGGGTACATGTCGAGGCAGATGGACCGTGCCGCGTCGAAGAACGCGGCTGAGGGCTGGAACGCCATCCTCATGCAGGCTGCTCGTCTCTCACGTGTCATGGCCGACACCAACTTCGGCGGGAACCGTCCCCAGTTGGCGGCCGCGAGCGTTGCTCTGGGAGCCATGGTCGTGGCAGAGGCTCAGACCAGGCTGGACGAGGCCGCCGCGCGAGGTGCCGCCAGGCGTGAAGCTATGGCAGCCACCCAGTCTCAGACGCACGATGGTGGGACTCTGTCACCAGATACGGGAATGAGTCGGCAGGAAGCCGAGCGGATGCAATCTCTGCTGCGCAGTCAGCGTGGACGGGGACCGACACCAGATCGAACTCCGTTGCAACCTCCGACTGCGAAACCTCACCGCGCACCTGAGCAGGAGCGTGGACAGGATGAAGGCCGCGAGAGATAGGGAAGGATGAGCACCATGAGTGTCAACATGAACGAAGACGAATCCGAAGTCGCTGAGGGCTTCACCCGTGTACTGCGCACCGCAATGATGGGCAGTATGCAGGTCCGTGAGGGCATGGAGCGGCGCAAGCAGCAGGTTGAGCGTGCAGCCGAGAAAGCAGCTGGGGAGCGGCAGGCCAAGGAACGTGAGCTGTTCCAGCGCAACGACAAGGTCGCCAGTGCTGTGCAGCGTGAAGTGCAGTCACCGATGTTTTGGAATCACGCCGATAACAAGCGGGTCGCTGACCTCGTGAGTGTGTCCCAGGAGCTCGCCGGCAAACACCCCCAAGCAGATGCCGCCTACATGGGGGCGGCAGATGTGCTGCGCGATAAGTACGGCATCAAGCTTGATTCCATCATGAACGGTCCGGGCAACGGCACCGAGCGCCACGATGCACTCCTGGCCGCTCTCGATGACCACAACGCGGCAGGCCGTCTGCGGGAGGAATCCGAGGAAGCCGATCTTGCGGCCGCGAAGTCGAAGCAGGACGTGGAGAACTCCACACCGGCTGAGGAAGAGAAGTACTCCGAGCATCTGCGCACCGCTGCCGCGTCTGAGGCACAGGCCGCTGACATGCCCGTTGAGCACTACTTGGATGCGCTGACCGATGAGCAGCGGGAGACTCTGTCGAGCGAAGCCGACAAAGGCATCGAGGACTCACCCGAGCGCGACGAACGCATCGACCACGCGAAGACCCAGGTTGAGGCCTCCGAGGTTCCGGAGCGGAGTTATGACACCCAGGCGGAGGTCGCGAAAGACGACGCTGCCTTGGCCCAGAAGTCAGAGGGCGAAAACCTCACTCGTGCCGCGCAGGCTCTGCCGGAGTCCGATCACCAGCAGGCGATGGACAAGCACCTCGCTAACGTGGCGAAGAAGGACCCTCAGGCCGCGAACGCGAGGGGCCAGGCGTTGAAGAACGTGCCCGGATCCGGGAAAGACTACGTGAAGCAGTCCATGGACTCCACGGCCACACCGCGCAAGGCCGCGGGGCAGAAGCAGAACGCTGCCCGCGAGCACGTTCACCAGAGATAGTTTGGGGCCGGAAATCGATTCTATTCCGACAACAATTACAGGGTGGTTGTGCGTATGACGGGCCGTATCGAGTGGAGTCGCTATGAGGGCGACGACGTGGAATCGGTGATCGCAATGATGATCAACCGAGAACACCCCAACTCTGTCCGCATTCGCCCTTCGCGTGGAGATGGCGGCATCGATGTCCTGGACCGAGGTGCTGGTCCCGAGGGGGGAGACGTCGTTTATCAGATCAAGAAGTACTCAGGGCCTCTGACTCAAGGCCAGAAAACAAAAATCAAGACTTCTTTGGAAACGCTTCTCCATCCCAAAAAGAGAGACGCCCGGTGGAAACATTTGCGGGTAACCCAATGGAGGCTGGTGCTACCGTATGACCCAACTCCAGAAATCTACAACTGGTTCCACGAGACATTGGTGGCTGATTACACGGTCCAGGCCGTTTGGGACGGCTTGGTGGTTGTCGACGAGCTTGCGGCGAAGTATGACGATGTGGTCGACTACTATCTTCGCGATGGCAAATCTGCCGTTCTTGAAGCGATGTCAGAACTCATGAGTTTTTATTCTACGAACTCGACCTCGGATAGCGTTCCAACAGCCAACGAGGTCGCCGATCGTTTTAACGCGGCCCGAGCAGTGCTTGATCATGATCCCCACTACAAGTACGAACTGCATTTCGGTCACGCGGAGCCGCCTCCCCCCTCGGAACGCCCGTGTTTGGCAATGAGCGCGACGAGAACGCACTCGAGTGAGCAAACATGGCAAAGGATCGATGTAATCGCCCGCTGTGCTCACTCGCAGCAAGAGCGGCCCATTACGGTCAGCGGAAAATTGGAAGTCGAGGCGGGAAGCGAGGACGCTCGGTCGCTGCAGGAGTTTTTTGACTACGGCACACCAGTCGTGAGCCCTGTCGGAAAATACACTGGATCGATCACAGCTCCAGGAGGGCTGGGTGGACCCCTTGTTGACGCTTCTATCAGCATAATCTCTCCTGTTGATACTGAGCCGGGAGCTGACCGCCGACTCCGACTAGAAATCTTGGATGACAGTGAGGCTGTTCTAGCCACTGCGCAGGTTGATCGAAAGGAGACGTCGACAGGTAACGCAGGCTTGAGAGCGGTTCACTACGAAGTGAATGGCGTGTTTGTTCTTACCACGCTATTCGACTTAAACAACTCGGAATCAACGATGAAAATTTCTTCGGAACTGCCGGTAGGCATGCCAGTTGTCGCAGTTCAAGGGGCGATCGAGTTTGTCTCGATGTTTCGATACCCATTCAAATTGAGAACCAGCTCCGGGCATGCTCCTGCGGAACTCGGAGTGACTACACCGATTCCAAGGCAAGATGAAAACGATGAGGCAATTAAAGGAATGGAGTTGCAGGCGAGAGTTCTAAAACTTCTATCCAAGCTTCAGAAGTACTCTGCTCAGCCGATTAGCATGCCTGATCCCGACACCATTAGTAAAAGCATGAGTGCGTGGGAATTGGCGGTTCGCGTCGCGGAGGGTGAAACGGCTGTGGCAACTTTGAAAGAAGGTTGCGCTTTTACGCTCGATTTTGGTGATACGCCAGAGTTCCCCACGGGTACTTTTACTGTGGAGCAACCGAATAAAGTCTCTGTCGGTACCACCACTGTGGATCTTGGCAGAATGTTTGCTACCTACGAGGACCCTGTTGAGTTGGAGGGCCGCGGTTCTAGCGGATCTTGAGTGTGTCAACCCCATTTGGCCCCACTGTGATGCTTTGATTTGGCCCCACCCCAGCATGTGTGGTCGTGCTCGCCGCGCGTTGGTAACAGTCGCGGCCCAGCGGGGTCGGGCGGTGTTGTGTTGCGAGCCTTTCTCCGGCCACAGGAGTGGCCGGGCCTCTCAGGTTCCAGTGTGGTCAGAACGGCGGATCGCCAGGGCCGTAGTCGGGTTCGGTTGGTCCGAATCGGCGACGCAGTCGCTGAAGGTCCTCAATAGCCGAATCGATCAGATCGGCGGCATGCTCGCGGCCACTGGGCTGAACAGACTCGATGGTGACACTGATCCCGTCCAGGAGATCCTGGGCGTCATTGAGGCGTTGGCTGATGTAGGCGACCCAGTCCTCGGTGGCATCGATGGCATTTCCGCTGGCTGGTTCCTGATCCTCGGTGGTGATCATGGTTGATCTCCTTCCTGCAAAGTGGCCTCTTCGCTCCTGGCCCGGGTGGTGCGCAGCCGGTAAGAGCTGGTGCCGGTGTTGATGATGTGGGCGTTAAACGTCAACCGATCGACAACGGCCGCGGCCAGCCGCGGGTCGGTGAATGTCTGCCCCCACTCGCTGAACGAGGCGTTCGAGGCTGTCGCAATCGAGGCTCGTTCCTCACGTTCGGTGATGATCTGGAAGAGTAACTCAGCTCCACGAGAATCGAGGCTGACATACCCCAACTCATCCAGGCACAGCAGGTCCAGGCGAGCATAGCGGCCCACTACCCGGGAGAGCTGCTTGGCATCGGCGGCCTCGGTGAGCTCGTTGACCAGGGCCGCCGTCGTGACGTAGCGGACTCTGCGGCCCTGCTCGGCCGCGGCGGTCCCCAGACCGATCAGCAGATGCGTCTTCCCTGTCCCGGAATCACCGAGTAGCACCAACGGCTCACCGGCATCGATCCACGCTCCGGTGGCCAGAGTCGCCAACCGGGCCGGCGGCAAATCCTCGATGGCGGCGGTATCGAAGTCGGACAGGTGCTTGGTGCGAGGAAACTTCGCTTCCTTGATCCGCCGGATCCGACGGCGGGCATCACGATCATCACACTCCGCGGCCAACACCTCAGCCAGGTAGGCCTTGTGCGAGAGCCGTTCTCGGGCTGCTGCCTCGGCCATCGGTGAGGCCTGGTCACGGATCGTGGGCATGAACAGGGTCCGACAAGCCGTGGCGATCGCGGCCTCAGCCGCCTGATCACCCAGAGCAGTCACTGCCGGCGTCGATGCCGGGATGGTTTTCGCGTTCATGCTCCCACCACCGAGACCAGTTCGTCATAGGCGCCCAGGCCCGGCACCGGCCTCTCCCCGACTGGTCCGACGTGGGCCGGGACGACCACCGCCGGTGGCGCAGTCATCGCCTGACCGGCCCGGCGGGCCTCGACCGCGACCACATCAGCATCGAAGCATCCCAACCCGGTCGCGGTTGTCAATGCGGTGACAATGTCACCGTTGGGCAGGCTGCGGTGCAGTAGCAGCACACCGATGAGCGCCCGGGTCCCGGCCGTGTCGCCGAGTTGCCCACGCGCAGCATCCCAGAACCGTTGATGAGCGTTCGTGAACATCCCGGACTTCCGGGCAGCCGCCAGCGCGGTGGCCCCGGCGAATGCTCCGGGCTTGCGTATGAGGACTTCCAGGTAGTGATCGAGGACCAAATCTTCGGTGTACTTATGCAGCGACCGGGTATGGACAGCGACCACCCCCGACTCAGCGATCACGGTCACCGTCGTGGCCCCCAAACGCACCTGGAGGCGTCTGCCAGCCAACCGGGCCGGCACCGAGTAATAGGACTGACGTACGCACACTCTGGCTCTCGCATCGACCCGACACGACAGGGTCTGCGCGGCATCGAAGACCTCATCGGGCAAACCCCGCAGGCCAGGCAGCTCCCGGGCCGCCGCGGCCCCGACCGTCTCGACCCGGCCGGTGATCTTTCGGTCGTCATCACCAGCATCGGCAGCGACCATGAAAGCGTTGAGCTCGGCTAAGGAGGCGAACTCGGGCACCGGCACCAGATGACGGCGCCGGAACCGACCGACCTCCCCCTCGACGCCACCCTTCTCATGAGCACCCTTGATCCCGGGCTGGCAGAAGAAGCTATCGAACCCGTAATGCGACCTCAGGGCGACAAACCGGGGATTCTCCTCCCGTTCCCGACCCAGCAGCACCCGCACCACCGCCGGAGTCAGGTTGTCATACCGGATCATGCCCGTCGGGACTCCACCGAGCCGGTCGAAGGCCTTCACATGACCGTCGAGAAACGACTCCTGAGCCTGGTTGGCGTAAGCAATGTGCACGGCTTTACCCGAATGCGATAGGCGCAGAATGAACATCCACAGCTTCAACCACACCCCACCGATGAGGGCGTAGAACTCCCCGAAGTCGACCTCGGCTTCAGCCGCCGGGGCATGGGTTTGAGGAACCTTGACCTCCAACGACTGATCGAAAATGTCCCGGCGCAGCTTCGCGACCAGGGTTCGCACACTCGACTCCGCAACCTCGACTCCTTCCTCCTCGACGAGGCGCTGCCAGACCCGCCGGGCGGTATGACGCTGCTTCCGAGGGACCTCTTTGTCAGCAACTAACCAAGCCCGGACGGTGGCAACGTGCTCACCGAGGACTGGTGCTACCCTCTCCGGAGTCTTCCGCCGCGGTGGTACCGCATCCGCCAACGCCTGACGTACCGTCCTGCGGTGGACCTTGTACTTTTGGGCTAACTGTCGAATCGACATCTCATGGTCTCTGTGGTCTCGTCGGATATTCTCGAATTGCTCCACTCTCGACATCTCCTTCATATGCCCCACCTCTTCGTGAACGTCTTGGTCGACATCACGAACGGTACGGCTGGTAGGTCGGGGGTGGGGCCAAATCAGAGGATCATTTTTGCTCCAAGTGGGGCCATTTCAGACTGTCACACTCAGGATCTGACGGCACGCACTTGTTCACGACCCGTAACCGCAGGGTCAGCTACTCGAGCGAACCTCCAAACCTTCGTTGATGATCTAGATGTTGCTGGCCATGAAGTTGTTACGGCAACGCGAACCGATGTCGTGGTGATGATCGAAACCATGCGACGTCACCACAAATGGTCTGCTTCGCGAATCGCGTTCGAGTTGGGACAGAGTGGTAGGAGTATCAGCCGCCGTACGGTCACGCGCCTACTCGCACACCTCGGGCTGAATCGCCGGATGATGATCGACCCGACCGGCGCAACGAACCGGGAACCACGGAAGATAGTGGCTGAGCGCCCCGGCCACATGGTGCACGGCGACGTGAAGAAGCCCGGGCGCATTCCGGACGGCGGCGAATGTGCGCGTGCACGGCAAGAGCAGCCTCGAAGCAAAGAAGTTGGTCGGACGAAGAAGCGAGGCGGGAAAACGGGCTACATGTTTCTCCCTGCTACGAACCAAGATCTTATCGTTCCAACCCTGCAATGAGACCAAGGACTGTAGCCGTGAACTGGAAGCTCTCCCACATCAGAGCAGTTCCATCAGTCCGGGGGGCATCTGAGAGTGCGGCAAGGGTTCAGGCAGGTGTTCTCTTGGACCATCGCGATCCTCTTTGTGGGGGTTGTATGTGTGGAAAGGCCCGTCCGGGTCAAGGATGGTGCGCATCATTGGATCAAGATAGTCACGGTAGAACACGACGATCGCCGGTCCACCCTCAAGGCGCATCTTCTCCCACGAGATCCACAGAGCCTCCAGGCGCATCACCACCTCGGGATACCGCCACCACTGAGGATCCCACCGGAATTTCGCCACATCATCCAAGGGCCGCGAGTACGTGGGGAGCAACCAATCGGTGACCCATTCTCCGACGTTGTCGTACACAGTCTCCGGCTCGGCCGAGGCGTCATCCTCGAGGCCGGCGGCGTAGTCGGCTTCATCCATGAGTGGTCTCTCCAATCACTGACTCGTAGTACTCCTGGGAGGCTTTCGCATCGTCTCCGTAGGGTTTCGTCGAGAAATGCTGCAAGGCCAACAGCAGGGCCGGCTGACCTGAGGCGGTCATGATCGCCCGCCCGCGCGGCAACTGCGCAATATCAGACGTGTCGAAGATCCGCTCTCGCTGAATCGACGTCGTCGTCGACCGACCGCCGCGCTGCGTCGACGTGGAGCGTTTCGTGACGTCGCGATCACCGACCAAGGAGGCCAGGAACGGCAGGAACTTATCTTCGGACAGACCACTGCCGGCCACACGCACATTCGCCGCCGACCACAGTTTGTTCATCCCCGATTCCCCGTAGGCTTCGATGCCCTGGGAATAGGACTGGAAGAACGTCGAGACCACGATGCCGCGTGACCCATAGTGCGAGTACACATCCGGAAGCTCATGCCAGCGCACGACGTTCGCTGCCTCGTCGAGAACAGCCATGAGAGGAGTCGAGAGCCGTCCGCCACGTTGACGAGCGGCGATCTCCTCAGCCGTTGTGAGCAGAGCCATGACCAGTGCTGCTGTGATCGCGCGTGCACTGCCGCCTCCCTCGCGGGAGATGAGGTAGAGCGTGTCTGTGGAGGCCACGAACCTCTCGAGGTCGAGTTCGGGCCGCTTGCGTGCGTTCGGGCGCACCCACGCGGCGACCTTCGGGTTACCGAGGATTCCCACCCACGTGCGGATCTGCCCATACACACCGTCGCGCTGCTTCTCGGTGACCATCTGGTCTTTCTCAAGTGCCTGCGCGATCGTGCCCTCGCCGGCCTCACGGAGGATTCGCTCAGCCGTGAAGTCCTTTTCGTCATTGACCCACCGGTACACATCAGTGATCGGTCGCTCACCGAGGGCGCAGGCGTAGATGTAGCGTGACAGGGCCGTCTTCGCGGTCGGCCCGAAGTAGGCGTCTTCACGTGCGTCCTTGGCTGTTGCCGAGGTGCGGAAGACGTCGGCGAGTTTCTCCGCCGTCTCCATATCGCGCACGAACGTCAGCGGGTTCCAGAACCACGACGGTTCCTCACCGATGATGCCCTGCACATCGTGGACCCACACGGTGCCCTTCATCGACCTCGGCCCACGAGTGAGATCGACAATGTCTCGCTTGTTCGACGTCGCCAGCACCGGACCCTCGGTTTCGAGGATCTGCGGTACACACACGCACGAGGTCTTACCCGCGCGTGGTCCCATGATCCAAATCTGCACCCACTCCCAGGAGGCGAACAACGGCTTCATGTTGTTGACTAGCTTGCCCAGCGGCACGCCCAGGCTCGCGCCTGTGGCACCGAGGCGTTCGGCATCCTTGCTTGCTTGCTTCTCTGTGAGCTCGTCGACGTCCTTGATGCGGGTCATGTCCCGTGCTCGGTCATCGACGCGGCTGCCGGTACGGCGGTTCTTCCTCCACGCGAGCACGATGAGAGCAGCGACTGCGCCAAGGATCAGCACCTGTGCGAGGAAGACAAGAATCTGTAGACCGGTGACCGGGACGTCCCCGGTCACCTGGGCAATGAGCACGACGAAAGGATTCGCCGATGCAGCGGACTCGCGGATCGTGGGATCGACAACGACCGAGACCCAGTACATGCCGAAGACCATGACGCCGAGGGCGATGAGTGCCCCGATGATCAACCACCCGGTATCGGCGTCGAGTGGCTGTGTCTTCCGTCCTGCTTGCTGAGCCATAATCAGGCCGCCTTCTTCCACGCCTTATTGGTATCGCCAACACCACTGTGCAGCTCCACACTTGTCATCACCGTGCGGAATGGCACTCCCGGCTTCTTACCGATCTTGAGCAGGAACTTGCCCAATCCGGGCGGTTCGGCTGCTGTGCCGGTGTCCGGGTTGATCATGGCCTCTGCCGACCAGTCGGTGATCATCGACTTCTCCTTGGCCGTCATCGCGAACACCTCCTCGAGGTTGCCCATCTCGCGCTCGGCGAGACCACCGAGGAATACTTGAGCGGAACGCTCGACGAAGCCCCACGCGATCTCTGTCAGGTGCGGAGACGACAGTTTCAAGTCGCTCATCGTGTGAGTGCACATCATCTGCGCCAGACCACGCTGACGGTTCAGGCGGGTCAGCGAGTCGAGGAAGTGGACCATGACCTCGGCGGCTTTGAGCATTCTCCACAGCTCATCCATGATGAGCAGGTAGTGAGTCTGTTCTCGGCCTTCGGCATCAGCCAGGTGCTTCTCGGCCGAGACAACCGCGGATCCGTGTGCCCAGCACACGGACTGCACAGCTGCGCCGAGCTTCGCGTCGGCGTCATCAATGCCGGAAATGTCGAAGCACATTGGGCGACCGGTCTCAATGTGCTCATCCGTGTGCTCGGAGAACAGATCACCGAACTGTCCATTGGCCGACAGGGCAATGAGACCATCGAGCAGCCCACCAACACGCTCGTCGTACTTCTCATCACTGTCCGTGGCCAGTGCGATCGACCGCAGCGCAGCGGGGCGGGAGGCAATGTATTCGCGCAGATCATCGACCCGACGAGTCTCGGTGAAATCTGGGTCGAGTTGGCGCAGTGTCTCTGACAGGATCGTGCTCTCGTGCGCTTTCATCTTGCGGTCGAGTACGAGTTCCAGGAGTCCCGAAATCGTGGTCAACCGGCGACCCCGCATTTCTTCGAGCGCCTGCCGGCGGCGCTCGGGATCCTCGATTCCACGCAGACGAGTGATGACCGGGCCCAGATCCAACGGATTCCGGTGGCCACGGCCGCGTGCCATCTTGATGACCTGACCATCCTGGGCTTCGATCAGCTCGGCATAGTCAGGTTTCGTGTCCGAGAGCACCATGGGGATGACTCCCCAGTCCGCGAGGATCGTGACCATGCGCCGCATGAGCGAGGACTTCCCCAGCCCCGGGCGACCGAGGACGAAGCCGGAGGGGTTGAGGATGAGGTTCGCGAGGAACCAGAAGATCGGGTCGGCACACACAATCGTCTGCCGCTCGAGATGGTAGCCCAGTGGCACCCCCACGACCGGGTTGGACGAGCCTGCGATGAATGGCCACAGTCCACACACCTGCACCGAGGTGCCCTGGTACTCGACCGGGGCTTCAATGTAGTTCACGTGGCCACCACCAGCCGTGTTCCATCCACGCGGCCCTGGCCGTTCACGGGTTGTCGACCTGGCGTCGCGAACATTGTTCAGCCATTGCCGCAGTGGCCCCTGGCCTTTGTCCGCGTTCTTCTGCTCTTTCGCTGCCTGCCGGTTCATTGCCCGCAGTTCCCTGCGAGAGAGCGTCAGTTTCAGATCGTCGTGAGCTGCTTCAACTCGGGCCTTGTCGCTTCGGTTCATGATCTGTCGCATCATGGTTGCCTCACATCCAATCGCGCAGCTGGTCGGGCAGCATCATGTGATCGGGAACCACTAAGCCCAGCGGCAGTCCTGCCTGGAACGTCACTGCCTGGTTGCCCAACGCTTCGCGGATCTTCAACCGAGCCGGAGTCAGCAGACCAGGGATGCGCTTCTCGAGCTGCTTGAACCGGCTGGTGTCCGCACAGCTGACGGTCACGATCATCCCGAACCGTGTCACACCGGCACCGGCTGCTTCTTCGTCGGCTGATTTCTGGGCCGCCGCACGGCGCATCTTCGCCCGTGCCGTCACACGCCGCTGCTGGGAACCAGCGAACTGAGCATCGTTGATGTCCTGCTCGACCACGTTCGTGGTCTTGTCTGACGGGATCGGGCGGTAGAGCATCGTGATGCGCTTACGCAGCATCCCGTCTTTCGGTGGCTCCATCGCCCGCCGCAGCGACTCCTTGTAGAACAGTCCTCGCGGTCCTTCATACATCGTCCAGGACTTCGAGAACGCACGATCGTGACGGTAGTGATCAAAGGCGTCGAGAGCGAACGTCGGGCCGGCATCCTCCCAATCGAGTCCCGTTCCCTCCTCAGCTCGGGCCTCCTCGATCTGGGACGCGACTGTAGGGTCGTAAGCCGTTCGCGTGTAGTCGATAATGTCCTGGGCCGTAGCCGGCCGCACCGCCGTACCGGCACCTGTGTCGGACAGACCTCCGATGATCATGCCCAAACGGTTACCGATCTCTTCAGCCATCTCGGCCGTGCCCCGGTCTTTGCCGGACCCGTCGATCGCGCGCCCGTCAAAAGTCACGGAGATGTATGTCGAGATCTGCGGGGATCCGTGTGAGTACTCTGACTCGATTGCTTCTGCGACCTGAGAAGAAAACTCGGGAGCAGAATCGACGTGATTCCGCCGCATCATCCGGCGCAGCCTCAGACCGGAATCGGGGGCAATCTCGACTGTGACCTGGGCACCCCGCACGCCCTCGTCCGTTCCTCGTTGCGCCAGCCATGCTCCCCAGTGGGCGACCATGGAGTCCACACGCTCTTTGGCCTGGAGCTCGTCTCCGTCCGCATGAGCAATGAGCACGATCGAGTAGTTCTTCACGCCCTGCCCGACCACTCGGATGAGTCCGAATGGGTTGTCGTATGCGTCTGTGTGCTCACTCAGCTCTGAGGGTGCTAGTAGGCCTGGCAGGCGGCAGCGACCATCTCGCGTTTTGCCAGCAGGGCCGGCCAAGTAGACGTGCTTGCCTGCTTTCTCTTTGCGACGTTGTGCGATTTTCAACATTCTCCGTCCATAGAGTGACCGCCCGTGTTTGCGGGTCACAACCATAAGTACTGCGGACACGATGCCCACGAGCGCCACAATCAGCGCTTGCCAGAACCACTGGCGGGTCATCATGAGCACGATGATGATGATGAAAGGAACACCAGCGAAAGAAACTCCTAGCGGGAGTCCGAGAATCCCCGAACGACCAGGCTTAGAGATATTTCCGAACGTTCCAGGCTGTGGCTTCGTCTCTGTGCTCATACTGCTCACTCGTCCTCAATTGCCTTTTCGACGTTCGCTCCGGCACCGCTCGTGCCATCCGAGATCAGGCCAGCGACGTTCGCGGCATCACCGATGGACGATGAGCCACCCGACGAACCTGCGCCGGATGCACTGCTACCACCGCTCGGCTCAGCCCCAGCAGATTCGGCACCTGCCGCCGCTCCACTCGAACCGGCAGAACCGCCTCCGCTATCGCCCGACGACGAGGCTCCTTCGGAGCTTCCAGACCCCTGAGAAGACTTGTCCGACGATGACTCTGCCCCGTTCGGCTGGCCGCCGGTCTGGGGCTCCGATCCACCTGAACCCGCAGATTCTCCAGCACCGCCCGATGTGCCGCCGCCACTGGCGGCGCCAGCGCTTCCTGAGGAACCAGCCGCTGCCGCACCGCCACCTGCCGGGGCCGACGACGCGCCCGCAGCCGAACCGCCGCCGCCAGCGGCTGCCGCACCGCCGCCACCCGCTGCCGCACCGCTACCCGAAGCGACTGCGCCGCCTCCAGCGGCAGCGCCCGCTCCGCCCGTAGCGGCGATCACTGCTGCGCCCGCCGCTACTGTCGCGGCACCAGCCATGGCCGCACCTCCGCTGAATGCGCCTGCCCCTTTCGAAGCAACAGGCACAACGAATTTGATGAGGGCCGGGAGGGCTAGAGCTGCGAGGATCATGATCCCGGTGCCCATGCACACTCCAACTACCGCCTCGGCAAGATCCTCGACCTTAGCCCCCTCCTTGCCGACACCACTGACCACAGGGGTGTTCATGAACCACAAGCCCAACGCGTAGATGACTGCGGCAACAGGTTTGAAACAGATGAAGGCGATGAGATAACCGTTCGCCTTTGTGAACGCTTGTTTACCTGCCTCGGTGCCGCTTGCTGCAGCCAGTGTCGGAAGGAAAACCATCAACACGGGCAGGAGAATATTTCGGAACAACATGAATGCGAAGTTGACTACTGACCCGAGCAACTCAATCAGCGCAAATATCAGCCATCCGCCACTGCCGAGCACGCTGCCGAACGTTGTCACTACAGCCAGCGCGGAAATGTCGCCTTCACTGTTTCCCGCCGAGGCGGCTCGATCCAGCAACCACGTTGACAGTTCGTCGCCTGCAGTTAGAAGCAGTGTGATGCCTGTTGCATAACATGCGGTGACCATGATCAAGTTAACGACGGGTTGGACTCCACCAATCATGGTTTTGAAGTCCTGCGATAACACCATTTTCCCCAGCGCGAACAGGAAACCCAGAATCGCGAAAGCGGCTGTGTACCACGTCAAGTCGCCGATGACCTGGTTGACTGGGTCAGCTTTGAGGTCCGGTTGAGGAGCTTCCATCCACCAGGTGTTCAGCCACTTCATCATTGCCGCTGCCGCGTCGCTGATCGATTTTGCCGCTGTCGCCACTGCGTCATTGGCGAGGTCCTTGATTCCCTCTCCGGCCTTGCACCCGGCAAATCCCAGCGGATCAGAGAGGAAATCGCAGTCTTTGTCAGCCATTGCGGGGGCTCCAGGAAGTGTAAGCGGACGTGTCTTCCACAGCCTCTGGCGGAGAGACGGTTCCAGCGTCCCAGCGCCAATCGTCCTCTGCTTCATCCCACACCAGATCGACGACCAGGCTTGCGTTGGCGTCGGAGCCGCGAAGCAACAGATCCACACTGGCCGTGTCCTCTTCGTACGAGACGATTTGGAATCCTGCAAGCTCTACCATCGTCTTGTCCTCGGACGAAACCGAGCTCTCCTCATCGAAGAACTCTTTGGCTTCCGGCGAGTCGACTGCCGCTTCATAGACACCGCCATTCAGGAACGCCTGTGACAGGTTGAACGCCGCAAAGAGCGCCCCCGTGGGGGAATGCGCATAGCATTTCCAAAAATTGCCGTCACGTTTGGTCGGGCCATATGTCTGAGAGGTCGGTACGGTAATGCCATTCTTGTAGGCTTCCCACTTTGACTCTGGTGCCTCGACCGGGTAGTCCTGGTCGTCTGCCGGCACCCCGCAAGCACCGCCTGCTTGGGACGTATCGGTATCTGCCGCTTCGGAGGACTCTGGCTGTGATTCTCCCTGGTCATCCTCATGGTTGCGTCCAGCGAAGAAACCGAGAGCGATTCCACCGACTAATACGAGGGCTACCAGCGCGGCGGATAGAACCCACCACACGTTGAATTTCGTACTGAATGGTTCTTCCCTTGCCATGATCTACTTCCTCGTTCCCAGGGGCTCTGCTTATACGAATACTGCGATGATCGTTCCGGCGGCCGTGGCGAGAATACAGACGATGATGCAGATGACCAGGCCCTTGAATCCGTTGATCTCGCGGCCGGTGAACGAGGCGAACGCCAGGTAGCCGGCGGAGGCGAGGAACCCTGCCAAACCGAGGACGATCACGCCCCAGGCAATCCAGTTCAGCAGTGTTGTGAACCCATCTGTGCCGGGAGGCTGCTCCGGGTTGGGGTTTGGCAGAGCTGCAATCGTGTCAGCGCTCGAGGCGATGAGGTCGAACATTACTTCTTCTCCTTAGTTTCTGTCAGCGACAGGATCTTCTTCATGGTCTGCTTGATGCGGCGCGGGAGCCGCTGAGTATCGGGAGGGCTGATCCGCCATTCCTCGATCCAGGGCACATGCCAACCGTGTGGAGTCATCTGCCCAAGTCGTTTCGTCGCCTTCTTCTGTGCCTCCAGCAGTTTCGGGCCGTCATCGACGATCACGATCCCGAGGAGGCGTGAATCTTGCAGTGACCCACTCGCCCACTGTTTGGCGAATTCCATCCCCGCTTCAATGCCTGCGCGGTGATTACGGCAGACGGCCACCACGTTGAGTTCGGGCCTCGGTCGTGTCCAACCTCCCGCGATCGGCCAACCGAGTCCCACGTCTGTGGCCTGGTCTCCGAAGAAGCTCGCCACCGTCGAAGTTCCGGCCCCGCCGTGGAGGCCCATGACAACAACCGGTGCCCAATCGGTGACCTCTTGACGAGTCCACGGCTCCGTTGCAGGAGCAGTCGCGTTGATGGCCTCAGGGGTTTCCGGTCCACTCATGGTGATGCGGTCACCGAACAGATCGTCGGCGACATCCACCTCCTGCGGTGGCGCTTCCGCCGGCTGCGGAATGAACGGATTGCTGGTCATTCGAACCTGATTTCTCTAGTCGACTTCCAGTCCCAGTCTACGGGAACGCGGCCTAGTGTCAATAGATACTGCGCGTTCTTTTGGTACGTTCATTCATGTTTAAACTATTGACGGTTGAGGCGCTTTCCGCGTACTGTTGCACCATGCGCACATACTGGAACAGGCAGGCAACCACTGTTGTGGTTATCCTCACACTCGGACTTACGATAACGGGATGCACTGACGCAGGGAAATCACAGGATCCCGCATCGTCGACACCCACCGTCTCTGTGACTGAGCCGCCCACGACTCCCGCCGCACGTCAGAGTGCGTATGACGATGCCGCGAAGACTGTGACAACGGTGATGACAGAATATTTCGACACCAAACGTTCATCTGACGAATGGTTCGCGGCACTCGAACCGCATCTGAGCTTGGAGGCTCAGTACCTTTATGAGGATGCAAATATCAAGAACATTCCTGATGGGAACGTGACCGGCACCCCACAGCTGGTGTCTGACGATGCCAAGGGGCTGCGTTACTTCGTCGACACGAGCATCGGCCAGTTTACGGTGATCCTTGTCCTCGAGGGCGATTCCGGCGGGGCATACGTCGTCGACGAAATACAGTCCCCAGGATCGGGAAAGTACGACTGATGAAGAAAGCCGTCGTCGGAGTCATCGCGATCATCCTCGTCATCCCCCTGCTCGTCGTCATCCTCTTCAGCGGTGGCGGCTGCGCAGACGGGGCCGAGCCTGGACCGTCCGACCCTGGACTCAAAGACGATGCCATCGGCAACGGTGCCGATCAGATCCCGGAAAAGGCAGTCCCATGGGCGGAGAAGGCCGCGAACTCGGGTAAGTATCGCTACTCTGTCGCGTTCGTCGCGGCAGACATGTTCGCGGAGTCTGGATTCGACCCGGCAGCGGCAGTGGGTGACTCCAACGGCGGCACAAAGGGTCTGACGCAGATCAACAACGCCAATTGGAAGCACATCTATGGGCACGATTGGAACGCTGACGAAGACGGCAACGGCACGCCGGATATTGAAGATCCACTGATTCACGCCGAGTACGCGGCGAAGCTCTGGGACGAGCAGATCGACCAGATTCACAAGTTCAAGAAGGACAACCCCGATTCCGGTGCGGCGGAAGCCTCGGACCTCGAGCTACTGCTGGTCGCGCACAACGCCGGCTTCGGGCGAGTGGAGAGCTACCCGGACATTCCGGACTCCACCCGCAATACATACATTCCCAAGATCACGAAGTGGGCGAAACGGTGGGGCGGCCTCGATATTAAGAAGACCAACGTCGGCGGACAGCCGAAAGGCGTCGACGCACAGGCCGGCGGTGATGTCGTCCGACCGCAGAAGAACAGCGATCTCAACCTCGGACCGGTCAAACCGCACGTGCAGGAAGCCGCCGAGGTCATCTCGGAAGAATTCGGGATCACCGACATTGGAGGATACCGCTCCAGTGGCTCACGAGACCCGAACGGTCACCCTGCTGGCCTGGCGATCGACGTCATGGTCCCCCTCGACGGTAAAGGTAAGAAGCAAGGCGATGAGGTCGCCAAGTACGTCATCGACAACCACAAGGAACTCAACGTTAAGTACCTCATCTGGTACCAGCGGATCATGAACGTCGACCGTGGAGAGACGAAGTGGCGAGGCATGGATGACCGTGGGTCCGACACTCAGAACCACAAGGACCACGTGCACATTTCCTTCAACGCTAGTGACGATGGCGACCCCGGTGAGGCCAAGGGCGGCGGAAGCGTTGACCTGCCCGACGAATGCCCCGCAGGCGGCGGTGACGATGCGCCCAAGGGCGGGAAGAACAAGCCCGGACCGTGGGGTGGACACGACAACGGCCGCATCCCCACCGACGAGCTCAAAGCAATCCCTTGGGCTAAGGATGAGTATCTGCGTTCCGATGCCACGGACTCATTGATCAAAATGAACAACGACTTCAAAAAGAAGTTCGGTACCGACATGGGCATTACCGATGCCTACCGTGACTATGAGGAACAGGAATACCTCTACAAGACCAAACCGCCGGGCATGGCGGCCACACCCGGTAAATCAAACCATGGTTGGGCGCTGGCCGTTGACTACGGAACCGGAATCAACCGTTTCGGCACGCCTCAGCACAAGTGGATGAAAGACAATGCCGGTAAGTACGGGTGGCAGCACCCGGAATGGGCACGTGAGGGGCAGAAGAACGCTGAAGCCTGGCACTGGGAATACTACGGACTGGACAAATGAGCACACTGAATCCTGAAGACGTCCCCCCGTTCCCCGTCTACGCACTCGAATACGACGGGGACACGGTTCTGCTGGACAAAGTCATCGTCGAACCCGCCGTCGGTCAGGAGCTGACCGAGGCAGGCTTACAGGCAGTCGCTCGCAAAGCGAGCGACGCCGGCCTGGACGCGGTACGTGTCCGAGTGGTGACCCCGGACGACACTCACCTGATGATCGTCAACTCCGAGGGCGACGCAGAGGACATCACGCCCTCAGACGAGCCGACCAAGCCGTCAAGGCGCAAACGCGGTCTCATTATTGGGGCCGCCGTTCTCACTCTCGTTCTTCTCGCCGGAGGCGGCGTCGCTGTCGGCAAGGCCATCAAGGCCGCCAACACTGAACCTGTGGCGGCGGCACCTCCGCCGATCCCTGGCGAACATGCCGCTATCCCCATCGGGCTCCCACCTGGTTTCGGCAGCACCGCCGACTGGTCCCTCCCTGTCGCCGATGGCCGACCGCCCGTCGTCATGAACAACGGCCAGGTGCTTCTGACGACACCCGACGATCGCCTCGAGATTCATGAGACGAAGCGCGCTCAAACCGTGTGGTCATCCTCGACGGTGCCGAATGGAACCACACCGATTGTCGAGACCACGTGGACTGACCGGCCAGTCCTCGCGTCGGCAACCGGCCGTGCGCTGACCCTGTGGCCCCTTGACCTCGATGACAAGAGCAACGTTCCGGCCGTCGAGGTCGACCTCAACGCGCAGGCCGACGTCACCTATGCAGGCTCAGCTCCGCTCATCGACCTCGGCGACTACACCGTCGCCGTGCCTGCCGAGAACGGGGTCCAACGCGTCTCCGTTCCACCTGGCACGCACCCTGTGGCTGCAGGAAACGACATCATCGTCTCCGTGGGTGACAACAGCATCGCTAAGACAGCGTTCACGTCCAAGGCGACCTCGACCACGACCGATTTCGAGCGACCGAAAGGCACCAAAGGTGCTCCCACCTCGGCCATTGGTCTGACTCCGACACGCGCGGTCGTGACGTGGAAGGCTGACAAAAAAGAGACGACGGCCTTAGTCGATACCGAGAAGGGCAAGGTCCTCGCCACGATCGACGGGCGTGCCCCCCGCGTCGAAGAACTCCCGCAGGTCGACGAGACGGCTGGCACCGCACTCGCTGGTTCCTACTTCATTCGCTACGACGGGGACAAGCCCAAGATCGTCGACCTTGACGTGGCATCCAGGGACGCTGTTCTCGACGGAAACCACGTCTACACCACCAACCAGGACGGACCACTTGACCTGAAAGTCAGCGGCAACAAAGTCGTTCCATCCGCGTGGGAGCCACTTGCCCCGGACGATCCACCTCCGGCTGCTGTGGCCACCGACGCGGCCTATGTTCTTGCAGAGAAAGTCGACCAATCCATTCTTTACCGCGCACCCCGCCAGGAAGAGGAAACAACACCATGATCGCCATCGAGCTCGACACCGACGGTAACGGGCACATCCAGCTCCCGACCGGGACGCGCAGGATCACTGCGGACTCTCTGTCCGAGGCCCGCAGCCAGGTCATCACCATTCTCACCAACCATGCTCAAACGAACGGGCGGATCCTGAACGCCTCGGTCACGACGGCCACCGAGGGAACCGTGATCCTCGAGGTCCAGCCCAACGGGACCATCAACGAACTCGATGCACCACCACAGGAGGAACCGATCATGCACCGTGCTGAAGATGCCCCCGCAACTGACAGCACCGTGGACACGGCCCCGCAGACCGTGTCCGCCACTCCCCCGAGGCCGTCAGCACCGCCGCCGCAGGCGGCATCTGTAATGCCCTCACACGAACCCGTTGAACAACCCCTGCAGGAGACTGTTTTCCAGGCGCCGGCCGACCACTCTCCGAGTTCTGGACTCATTCTTGGCGACGGTAGCCCGGCCGCCGCAGGCGCTCGTGCCGTTGAGGCCCCAATTGGGCGCAGCTTTGTCAAAGAGGCAAAAGACGTGCCTGCCGAAGGATTCCGCGGCGTCGTTTACAAAGCCACCGGAGGACTCCTCAACACCGGTCCCAGCCGCCGCGAAATCCACCGACGAGAGCTTCACGGTCGAGTCGCGAAACCAATCTCAGGCACTCGCAACATCGTTTATATGTGTCTTAAAGGTGGAATCTCGAAGACGTCGACGACAAGCGGGGTCGGACTCACGCTGGCTGAATACCGTCCTGACTCGGTCCTTGCGATTGATACCAACCCCGATGCCGGGGATCTCGCTGACCGACTGCTCGGCCATGACCAGGTCGAATCAACCAGTCCCCGGACCATCACCGATCTGGTCTCTGCCCTCGACGCTAACCAGATCGACAACCTCACCGACCTCAACCGCTACACGCAGACATCAGGGCGGCTGCACTTCATCGCTGGAGAGCAAGATCCCGACGTGTCGGAATCACTCACCGCCGATCAATACCATGCCGTCCGCGACACCGTCGACCGGTTCTACCCGATCACGCTCACCGACTGTGGCACCGGAGTCACCCATCCGGCGATGAAAGGCATCCTTGAACGAGCCGATCAGATCGTCGTGGCTTCAGGGTGGGCCGTGACTGGAGCCAAGCGAGCACAACGCACCCTGACCTGGCTCCACGAAGCCCACGACGGTGCCTACAAGAACCTGGCCGAGAACGCTATCGTAGTCCTCACCGATACCGGAGCCACCAGCAAGGACGTGGATAGAGACGCCATCATCGAAACGCTGCAGCACCTATGCCGCGACGTCCACATCGTCCCTTTCGACGCTGAAATCGGCAAGGGCGATCTCATCTCACTCGACGAACTCCGCCCCGCTACGCGCCAGGCCTTCCTGGAAATCGGAGCATCCATCGTGGATGCTCTCTGAACCCCCGTCCGCCACCACGAAAGCAGGATTAATGCCCACCGACGAATGGCTACATTCCGTCCGCAGCCTCACCTCATCCAAGGAACGCCTCATCATCATGCAGTTCCTCAGCCAACAAGATGCCGGTGTGTTCTCATCGACGATCGCTGAGAAGACTGGAATCAAAGCAACCACGCTCTCCCGGATGCTCCGAGACCTCGAAGACCTCGGATTCATCCACGGTGACCTCGCCCCAACAGAGCGACGCGGCCGCGCAGTCCGGTACACGCTCAACCCGGCACGGATCCGCACGGTCCTCAAAGACACCGCGAAGCACCTCAACGTGAAGCTGTAGGCGCAAGGCGGACGCACTAGAGCGGGGTCGGACACATCTGCCAATGTGTCCGACCCCGCTCATTTTGCTCGTTGCCACCACGCAACACAATCAACTCTAGCGGATCAGTTAATGATCCGCTAGAGTTGATCAAGGAGAAACGGCGCACAGATTCAGGCAAGATGGGACACATGCCAAAATATGCGCGCCCCGCACACTCAGAGTCAGTGGAGGCTGCCATTGAAGCATTCGGAAACCGCGTCCGTGTCGCGATTCTTGGCGAGTTGCGTCAGCACGGCCCCGCCACGCGCGGAGAGCTTGCCGCTCGAATCGACTCAGCAGAAAAGACAGTCCAAACGCATCTGCGGACCCTCGAACGGCTCGGTCTCGTCCGTTCTGACCCACCCCCAGAAACGCGTAAAAGTGGCCAACGCGTGCGCTACTCCGCCAACAGCCCCGAAATCGACGTACGCCTGGAAGTCCTCGTGGCGGCTGTGCGAGGACAAGCGAACTGATCCGGGTTTCCAGACCCATTCCGAGGCTCGGCGTGTCACACCGCTCGCGCTAGCGCTAGATACTACTGTGATCGTTATGGGAACCTTGCGGAATCAGAAAATGCCCGCACTGCGCAACGAACGTGGTGTTGCAAAGCACTGGCCCGTAGCGAGCCATCGAGTTGACCCCGACCTCAAGGCGATCATCGAGCGCACAGCCACGCGGCTGGACTGCTCACAGGCCGTTGCCTTGAACCTCATTCTTGACCACATCGAACTCACCGTTGACGGTGTACCGACGTGGGTCGAGCAAGAGCACCCGGCGGAGGAGGCGTTTCCCCTAGACAACATCGCCTGACACACAAAAAAAGCCACCCGTTGGCGCGGGCGGCTTTTTCTAAGTAAATAACCGATCGAGTTGGCGCTCGATTGAATCCGAAAGGACTCGTTCTTGATCCAAAAGACGAGTTCAGGATACCCCACACCCGAAACCAGAAGCAATGGTGTCGGCGCGTGTCCTGATAAAACTCACACCACTGAGGGTGCAACAGCCCTGCAGATTCGTCCAGACTGGCGCACGAACCCCTCCATGAGGGTCCGGCGTCCCTCCCGCACACAGGAGACCTCCGCGCTCCATCGCGGTCGCGCTCTCCTGCACATGCAGGCCACCCTCGCGACCTCACAGGCAACATGGTTACGTGCCGTCGACGAGTGGATCAACGACCTCGATATGCGCTCAGACGGTCGCGAGAACCGCCGCCGGCTCGCGCGTATCATCGGCTTCAACGCCGACTGGAAAACACTGACGACGAACACACTCACCTGGGCCACAATCTCCGAACGCACAGGCATGTCCCGCGCCACCGTCGCCCGCCACCTGCTCGCCCTCCACGAAGCCGGCTGGATCGGCCGAGTCGCCGCCGGCCGGAGCGCCGCAGCCAAACAGGCCGCCGGCTGGAGAGGCGACGATGCTTTCATCAACGACGCCCCGGTCTACGCACTCACCCAACCCGTCGACAACACCATTGTGGATATAAATGAGACCCCTCCCACCGTAAGTGGCTATAAGGAATTCCCTGCACGCGCACGCGAGGCAAGAACTCCTACAGGAGCCGCTTCGCGGCCCAAATCAACCGAGGCGGCCAACGGCCGCCCGTACACCGTTCCAGCAGATCGGACGTTGCCTCCCTGGCCTGGTCACGTAACGCCAGGCAGCAAAGACGAGAGTGTTCTCGCCGCCCGTGAGTGGGCACGTCGAGTCCCAGCCCTCGGAAAGCTCTCAGACAGGCATCTGAGGTTCCTCGCGAAAGACTTCTTCGCTGTCGGATGGACGGTCCGAGACCTCATTGCAGCGCTCGATGCCCTGCCGGACGGTCGAGCGCAAGGGCAGCTGGTCGATGGTCGTTGGGTGCCCTATTCGGGAGCCGACGGCATCCCAGCGGCTCGCCTCGGGCATTGGGTGAACTGGCGACTCAACGCTTGGCGAGACAACGGCACAGTCATTGAGTCGCCTACTCAGAAACGACAGCGCCGAGCGAAGACTGCAAAGGCCCTGCTGGCCGCGCAACAGCGTGCCAGAGAGGAAGAATGGCAGCGGAAGAAGGCCGAACTTGCCACACCCGAGGGTCAGGCCGAGAAGCAAGCCGCATTGGAGAAGATCCGCCGGCTGAGAAGGCAACGTAAATTCTGTAAGTAGACCATTTCGTATCCTCGAAACCGAGAGGCATCCATGCCGACCTACACACTGACCAGCACTCCCCCACCGTCTCCGAGTCCTCCACGGTGCATTATTTCTGCTTCGGTCCCAGCCCGAACGAAGAATCCCTATCGGAAGTGGCTTTGGGTGGCACCAATTCCAATCCTTCTGACTCCAGTCTGTGCAAGTCTGACCGGCTTACTGATGAAAGATTCGAACCCGTACTGGGCTTTTGCAGCTGCTGGGGCACTGCTTCTTTTCACATTCTTAGACAACGCGATGCAGGATAAGTGGCTCGCCGGCATCCGTCGGACCTGGCTGCACCGCTTCACGGATTCCTACATGCCTCTCCTGTTGCTGTTCGCATCCGGCATCATCACCGAAGTCATGAGCGTCTGGGACGTTACAGATGGGCAGACGCAGCTCGGCCTTGTCCTCATCGGTGTGCTGACTCTGATTGGTGTCGGGTTCACGATCGCCGAGATGGGAAGCCTCGGCCGCGTGCTTAAGCCAAAGTTCGTCGAGGAGATGCATGACGAAGTGCGGGAAGTGATCCTTAGCCGCTTGAACATCGTTCCTGCGCCGGCTTCGTGACCATTGCACAGGATGCGTTAGCCAAGAGACCAAAAGCGACGACGGGAAAGATCCTCAGTCCACCTGGAAATATTGCTTGCAATATTGGCGTATTGCTGTATTGTATTATTTACATACATAGGAAGGTGACAGCATGACACAAACAATCACGCTGTGGAACGAGACCGGAGGGGTCGGCAAGACCACCTCGGCAGTCTCGCTCGCCATGCTCGGCGCAATCCGAGGACTGAACACGATCCTTGTCGACCTCGATCCGCGAGCCGCAAGCACCAAGTGGATCGGCGCAGCTCCCAAGGACGAGGGAATGCACGTCGGCGCGATCCTCGCCGACCCCGCCCCGGAAGGCTGGGGAGAAGAACTCGCACTCCCCACTACGTGGCACGACAATCTCCGGATCATCCCCTCGGACCGATCCGTTGCCCACAGAGAAGCCGAGCGACCAGACGGTGGTGAGGTGCGCCTGCGCGCTGCCCTCCGTGGCACCACTGCCGATTTCGTCGTCATCGACGCACCCAACCGGCAGGGAGGTCTACTGCCCATGAACGCGCTGATGGCCTCCGACGCCGTGATTTACGCTGCCACGGCCAGCGAGGACGGCGTTGACGGCATTGACGGGGCATCCGAGACGCTTGCGGCTTTTGCGCGATCACAGCAGCTTCGCGGCAGTTCTCTGATTCCTCTGGAGCTGGGAGTCATCCTGACTTCAGTCTCCGACACAATCCAACCGAAAGTTGAGAAACGCTCTATCGACTACGTGCTCGAGCAAGGCATCGGCCTCACCCCGTTCGTTCCTAAGAGAGAAGCCGTCCGCCAATCACGCTTCAAAGGTGAGTGGTACGGCAGTGCCGGTTACGAGCGCGCCGATATCGTCGTCAACGCATACGATCAATTGCTCACCACGATCCTGGAAAGGACGCCACACCACGATGACTGACCTCCCGCCCCGCTCCCGCAAAGCACGCCCAGCACCTGCCGAACCTCCGGTCGGCGCAGTCGCTGATGCCCCAGCTCAGCAGACGAGCAGCCCCCGACCAAGCGCTAAGCCCACCTACGACATTCCTCATGACCTCGAGTGGACCCAGACGAAGACGACACGGATGACGCGAGACCACGAGGAACTTCTCAACGAGTTGAAGTTCCGGCATGGGCTCAAGATCCAGGAAGCCATCTGGTACGCACTCGAGAAGACATTCAACAAGCAATAAAGCTTGCAATACTGCAGTATTGAAAGGCCGGGACCATGATTGACATCTACAGTCTTCCCAATTGCGCTCAGTGCCGGTCGACGAAGACCGCCATAGCCGGGAGGGGACTGGTCGAAGGAGAGGACTGGGTCGAACACGACCTGTCCTTGCCTGAGAACGAGTCGGCTCGCGCGTGGGTGATGGAAGACCTGGGTTATAGGCAGGCTCCCATTGTCATTATTGATGAGGACAATCACTGGTCTGGATTCAGACCCGACAAGATCGTCAAGCTCCAATCGAAAGGCGCAGACACATGACGGACAACCCCGCAGTTGACGCATACTGGACCGAGTACGAGCGACTCTGGAACCAGACCGTTGATGCTCTTACCGCTGCCGTGCGCCTCGACCACCCCGAACGTAGGCAGCTCGATTTTGCCGGTTTCGTGTACTCGGCACTACGGGCAACCCTGGCCAATGTTGGGTCCGTTGATGACACCCTGTCGGCTCTCTCCGAATCGCCGGAAGCGGACCAACTCGATGGTCTTCTGCGCAGCTGCGTCGGCACCGACCCTATTGACCCCGACCCTTTCCACTTCGAGCATTACCGTGCCGATCTCGTCCAGTTCCGTACTGAACGAGTTATCGTGCCGCTCAACATCGAGCAGCTTGTCGACGATGCCTGGCAAGACTCCCGGGGCGAGGGCAGTCTGCTTCCCTACAGTGAAGCCACTATGGGTGCGGAAGACAGTGACGAACAGCGTGAAAGCGTGTATCGCAGGTATGCCGAAAGCTACCGCGCGTATGCTGAACGGTTCGCCGCCGCTGTTCTCGCCGCCACGTTGAACGTTCCCGGACTGCGGAGTGAACTGGTGAGTGTTCAGGTTGAAGCTGACCCCGACTACAGCTTGGAGAATGGGCATGTCACTAACCCCATTGAGTACGAGGGGGATGGCCTCGCGTGGCACCTATGGTCCACGGCTTTGGCAAGTGTTGGGATGCCGGCTGTTCCCTCAGACGCCACAGAGATGTGACGCATACCGCCATGGTTCCCTGTTTCTCGCTAACGTGGGGGCATGGCACGCGGACGTAAAAATACCCCCACAGAGGGCCAGCTAGACATTTTCGACGCGCTCATGGACATCGAATCCGAGGACCGTGAGCTCACACCAGGAGAGGACCAGTCCAATGAGAACGACGAACGACGTGCAGGA
Source organism: Brevibacterium spongiae (assembly GCF_026168515.1). Taxonomy (NCBI): domain Bacteria; kingdom Bacillati; phylum Actinomycetota; class Actinomycetes; order Micrococcales; family Brevibacteriaceae; genus Brevibacterium; species Brevibacterium spongiae. The sequence continues at coordinate 40,482 of NZ_CP093444.1, forward strand.
GTACGTGCAGAAGTTCGCTCCGAAGAAGTACAGCACGATTCAGGACCCGGAGACCTATTTTCATTCCTTGCTCCAGGAGCTGCAGAACGCGGAACTGGATCTGATCGAGGCAATGCCACCGGAACCCAAGAGCGAGGATCCGCTGACGATCATCGGTCAGCACCGAGCGAACGTGAACCGGGCAGCCGAGATCGCGTGGCAGGAGATCGTGCTCGACAGATTCCCGGCGGAGGTCGACGAGACCGGCCAGCCCCTGGAGAACTGACCCCAGAAGCCACAGAAACATTCGCTGAAAGGCCACAGGAGACCGCAGAAGCGTTCCGCCTGCAGTCCAGCGACCAGTACGCACCCTCGGGGGCGAAAAGCCGCTACAGGGCCAATATTGAGGCCATCCGCACCGTCCGGACCCTCGAAGCCGAAGCCCGTCCGGCCACACGCCCTGAGCAGGAAACCCTGGCCGCGTGGTCGTCCTGGGGAGCGGTGGCCGACGTCTTCGACTCCCGGAAAGACAATTGGGCCGCAGAGCGCGCAGAGTTGCGCGACCTCCTCACCGACGAGGAATACGACGCTGCGCAACGCACCACGATCAACGCCCACTACACCGACCCCCGCCTGGTCACGGCCATGTGGGACAGCCTTGAGAAGTTGGGCATCTCCGAGGGCCGTGTCCTCGAGCCAGGCTCCGGCTCCGGTAACTACATCGGCACAGCGCCTGAAGCAATGACTATGGTCGGGGTCGAACTCGACCCGCTGACAGCCTCCATCGCCCGTCACCTTTACCCTCAAGCTGACGTCCGCACCGAGTCATTCGCTCATACGCTCATCCGCCCGGGGGAGTACGACGCCGCGATCGGCAACGTCCCGTTTGGTGACATCAAGCTCACTGACCCGACATGGAACCCCGACCGCCGGTTCTCCATGCACAACCACTTCATGCGTAAAGCCGCCGGCGGCCTCCACGAGGGCGGCGTCATGGTGATGCTCACCAGCTCCTACTCGATGGACACACAGAACCCGGCATTCCGGGCCGAGATGTCGAAAGACACTGACTTCCTCGGGGCCGTCCGGCTTCCGTCGGGATCACATCGACGGACCGCCGGCACCGACGTGGTCACCGACGTTCTCGTCTTCCGCAAACGACTCCAGGGCGAAGAACCCACCGCTGAGACCAGGCAATGGGTCAAGACCAGCCACATCGAGGTCACCGACTCACAAGGCATCGTGAAGAGTCCCCGGACGAATGACTACTTCATCGCCCACCCAGAGAATGTCCTCGGCGAGTACGGCATCGGCGGACAGTTCTCCAACCAGCTCACGGTCACCGCGCCCTCACTGGATGACGTTCCCGACCAGCTGCGCGATCGCCTCGACTCCATCATCGGCCACGCCAACGCTCAAGGCAGAGGCTACGTCCCGCTGAGCACCGAAGCGCAAGCAGAACGTCGCGAAGAACTCGCCCACGCCACGAAGCTCACCGCTGGCACACTCACCGTTGAGAACGGAGAGATCAAGCAGGTCTCGCCGACCCAGACCCTGCGCCCGTTCGATGTTCCCAAGTCACGGCAGGCGGAACTGAAATCCCTGCTGGGGATCCGCGACGCCATGAGCGCGGTCATCCAAGACCAGGCCTCAACCGTCGCCGACACCGACGCCTCGATCGAGCTGCGCGAAAACGCCCGTGCCCTCTGGGAAGCTCACGTCGAGAAATACGGGCCGATCAACCGGTTCACAAGCAAGTGGGTCGAGAAAGAACAGGACAACCCGCTCACCGGCGAGCGGGAGACGGTGCGCGTTGAGAAGCGCACACCGCCCCCGGTCAATCGGTTTGCTCGTCGTGACCCGATGTGGTCGCTGGTGGCCGCTACTGAGAACTTCAATGAAGACACCCAAGAGGCCACACCAGCGGATATCCTCACCCGTCGCACGGTCTCGGTCCATCGGCCCCTGCTCGGCGCTGACACTCCAGAAGAAGCGCTGGCTCTCGTCCTCGACGACACCGGCCGTGCCGACATCGACCAGGTCGCCGCTCGTCTGGGCACCGATCCCGCTGACGCGCGTACCCAGTTGGGCACACTCGTCTTCGACGATCCCGACTCCGAAGAAATCATCACCCGTGCTGAGTACCTGTCAGGGCATGTCCGCGACAAGCTCGACCGTGCCTTGGCCAAAGCGGAGGAAGAACCCGACGCTGGCTGGGACGTCAACGTCGCTGCCCTCGAAGCGGTTATCCCCGAAGACGTCCCCATCGGGGATATCGAAGCGCAGGTCGGGGCCGTGTGGATTCCGGCTGCAGATCACGAACAGTTCCTCCAGGAACTTACCGGAGACGTTCACGCCACCGTCGAAAACCATGGCGCCGGCTATTGGACGGTCAAAGGCTCTCGTAACGGACGGGCCGGAGCACGAGCCACCGCCGAATGGGGAACAGACCGGCGACCAGCTCATGACCTGTTCGAGTCCCTGGTCTCTGCATCGGAAATCAAGGTTGAAGACACCGTCCATGACGGCTTTGGCAACAAGAGCCGCGTTCCCAACGAGACTGAAACCCAAGCAGCTAAAGACAAAGCTGACGCGATCGCCGAACGCTTCTCCGAATGGGTGTGGGAAGACACCGACCGAGCCGAACGCCTCTCGGCCGCCTATAACCGGCAGTTCAACTCCCTCGTCGCCCGCGACTACACCGAAGAAGGCGAACGTCTGACCCTGCCGGGTCTCGCCGCGGATTTCACCCCAGACCCACACCAGCGCACCGCCGTGGCCCGGATGGTCAACGAACAAGCCGTCGGACTCTTCCACCAAGTCGGAGCCGGCAAAACCGCCGCGACGGTCATGGGAGCCATGGAACTCAAACGCCGAGGCCTGATCAACAAGCCTGCCGTTTTGGTGCCCGGACACATGCTCGCTCAGTTCACCCGCGAATGGCAGCAACTCTATCCGCAGGCCAAGCTGCTCTCTGCCGGAGCTGACGACATGAAAGTCGTCAAAGGTGACAAGACGGCTCGCCGCCAGTTCGTCGCCCAGGCAGCTGCCAACAACTGGGACGGCATCATCATGACGCATTCGGCCTTCGAGAAGCTCGACGTCACCGATGCCACCCTGACGGCCTACATGAATAAGAACATCTCCGAGCTGCGCGACGCCTACGAGATCATGCGCGATGACCCGGAAGCCAAATTCACCGGCACCGTCAAGCAGATCGAGAACCGCATCGCCAAGCAAGAAGCCCGCTTGGAAAAGGCTCTCGACGGCAGAGACGTCGACGGCCTGACGATCACCGACACGGGCATCGACTATCTCGCAATCGACGAGGCGCACCTGTTCAAGAACCTCAACACCGTCTCATCCATCCCCGGTGCAAGCATCCAAGGTTCTCAGCGAGCCACTGACATGGAGATGAAAATCGGGCACCTCCGTGACACCTACGGCTCCCGAGTCGTGACCATGGCTACCGGAACCCCGATCGCCAACTCCATCAGCGAAGCGCACGTGATGATGCGCTACCTCCGCCCTGACCTGTTGGAGAAGACGGGCGTGAGCGCGTTCGACGATTGGGCAAAGACATTCGGGGAGACAGTCTCTCGGCCCGAACGTAATGCTGCCGGGCAGCTCGTATTCAAAGAACGGTTCGCCAAGTTCAAGAACGTGCCTGAAATGCTCGGAGCTTGGCAGCAATTCGCTGACGTGAAGATGTCCGAAGATCTCAACCTCGGTGTCCCCGACATGGTGCTCAACTCCGACGGGCAGCGCCGACCTCAAATCGAAGTCATTGCCCGGTCGAACACCTTGGCACGGTACATGGAATCGCTTGAGGCCCGCCTCGACCGCCTCGCGGCCGCCGGCGGCCGCCCAGAGAAAGGCGAAGACAATCACCTGACCGTCTACGGAGATGGCCGCAAAGCCGGCCTCGACCCACGACTCGTCGGCGAAGACCCCGGAGGGGAATATCTCAAAGTCGACAAAGTCGCAGCCAACATCGCTGAAATCTGGCGCGAGAACAAAGACACGATCTACCCCCTCGAATCCGGGGCAGGCGATTCGGAGAACCCCGGAGCCTTGCAAATCGTGTTCTGTGACCTCTCGACTCCGAACCCGACGAAGTGGAACTTCTACGATCAACTCAAATCCGATCTGACGGCCAAACATGGAATGGACCGCGACCGGATCCGCTTCATTCACGAAGCGAAGAACGACGGGCAGAAGAACGAACTGTTCCGTCAAGCCCGCAACGGAGAGATCGACGTTCTCATCGGGTCGACGCAGCGCATGGGCACAGGCGCGAACATTCAGCTCCGCGCCAAGGCGCTCCATCACGTTGACTGCCCCTGGCGACCGGATGAGGTCACTCAGCGCGAGGGCCGCATCATCCGCCGTGGCAACGCCAACGACGAAGTTCACGTCATCCGGTACGCCACCGACGACTCGTTCGACTCCACCGCGTGGGGAACCATTGCCCGCAAGGCGGCACCCATCCAGCAGATCATGCGCGGACGCATCGACGTTCGAGAACTCGATGACCCCGGCAACATGGAACTCGATGCCAAGACCATCATGGGCGCGGCCTCAGGCAACCCGCTGATCCTGGAGAAAGTCGAACTCGAAGCCGAAGTGGACACACTTCAGCGCCAGTTGCGGTCCCATGACCGGCAGGAACAGGCCAACCAGCACAAGCTCAATGTCGCCACGAACCAGAACCTATTCGCTGTTGAAGCTCAACCCGAGATTGCCTCGATGATCGAACGCACACGCATTCCCGATGACTTCACCGCGACCGTCAATGGCCGGACTTACGACAAGCGCACCGACGCGACCGCTGCGCTCATCAGCGACGTCGTTGACCTCGCAGGAAACGGCCGCCGAGCGGCTTTTCATCTGGCGAACGAAGAACGCGCCGGCCTCATGCAACTGCACGGTCACGACATCGGGTGGAGAGTCAGCGCTGGACCGGCGGTGAATGCGCAAGTGATCTTCACGCTCGACGGGTCGGATTTGGATAAGACGAAAGTCGCCTATCCCTGGACTGATCTTGTCAAAGAATCGGCACCGAACGTTGTTGTCTCCCTCGAAAACCGCATCAAGGCTCTCCCGAAGCTCGGCGACGAGCTCAAGCAGCTCGAAGCCACGAGTACCGCCGAAATCGCTACCCTGACTCCCAAGGTCGGGCAGCCTTTCGCACACGAGAGTGAGCTTGCTGAACTGAAAGCCAAGCTCGAAGAGGTCAACACGAAACTCAACCTCAGTACCAACCAACCAGGCTCTGACGGTGGGAGTCCGGAACGCGGGGGAGTCGATGCGCAGGCCCGGGCGGTTCTCGAGCAGGTCAGTAAGAACCGTGCGACTCCTGGACAAGAACTAGCCCATGACGGTACTTCGACGTGGGACAAGCCCGAATCGTACCGGGATCGCACCTCCGCGACGGAGAGAAGCCGCGGGGTGCCCGAACACGAAAGAAACTAAGTAGAGCACTATAAAAGTATGTACAGTTGCAGTATCATATGAGTGTTGGGAGGCCTATATGAATGCTGATTATTGTTCTGATGATGAACAGTATTTATCGCAACAGTCATTGACCTGTGCGCAATCCTGGCTGGCCGCGCGGAAGTTGCCGGCTGACCCGGAATCAGCGCAGGAGATGATTGCGGCCTACTATCCCGGTGGGCTGCACTGGTTCATCGCGCAACACCTCATCTCTCCCGACGACACTGAAATGCCAGCCCACCCATAGGAGTGATCACCAGTGGCTATCCCGACCGTCTTTCCCGTCAAGTACAAGTGCGGCCACACCGAAAAGCGTGACCTGTCACGAGTGGCCCCGTCGAAGCGCAAGTCATTGGCCGAGTCAGACTTCTTCGCAACCAAGGCAGGGAAGAACGATGACGGCCTGGTTTGCAAGAACTGCTTCAATGCGGAGCGCGAGAACGACACCGAAGCCTTTCTGAAACAGCTCATGCTCGACACCGAAGCCTTTGAGGCCGAACACGGACTACCGGAACTCACCGGCACCGACAAGCAGATCAGCTCAGGGCTGGTGGAGTCGGCACGCAAGGACCGCTTCACCGTCCTCGACACGATCGCCAACGACGAAGAATACGCCGATCAATTCCCCACCGTGCTCGAAGCCGCGCAGACGCTGACATGGGGCGGCTGGTGGACGAACAATCTCGGCTTCAAGACTCGCAAAGACAACGAATACGGTCCCGAAGAATTCGTCGAACTCATCATCGACGGAGCCGAAGAAGAAGCCAAACGCGCCCCCTCCGCAAGAGCCGAACCAGAGAACCCCCACGACTGGAACCCCAAAGAAGCCCAGTGACCCAGGTAGCGGCCCGATCGCCGGGCAGTGAGAAGGCGCGGCGTCGACGCGGGAAGAAGCTGTGGGCCAAACGCGTCGACGCCGAGATCCAACGGGATCTGCTCACAGACCGCCTCGGCATCACGGCCCTGCCTAAAGGCCCGAGCCGCACCAGGCAACGCGTGGTTGCGTGGGCACTGATCGTATTTGTGTACCTACTCGGCTGGGGGACGTCGACACAAGCGGCATTCACCATGCTGCTCAATGACGGGCACTACCCGAGAGGGCCATACACCGCCGGAGTGTTCCTGACGAACCTGGTGCCCGATGCGCTCGTGATCGTAGCCGCGGTGCTCGGTATCATATGGTTCCTTCCGCGCACCAGCGCACGGACAGCCGCCTGGAAGACATCACTGCGCACCGTGCCCATCTACCACGCCTTACCGCTGGTGGTGATGCTGTCGGCTGCTGGTGTCTCGACCATTGTCGGCCTCGAGACCTATGACTATCCGCCGAGAGAGTACCCCACTGATGCACTTGTGATGATGCGAGCGATCGACTCGGCCATGGCCGGCCCCTGTGAGGAACTCGCCTTGCTGGCTCTGCCCGTGATCGCACTGCGCCGCCTCGGCTACTCCTGGACGGTCGTGTGCATCGTTGCCTCCTGCCTGCGAGTACCGTTTCACATGTATTACGGGTGGGGATCCATCCTGTTCGCGCTCTGGGCAATCGGCGCTGTATTCCTCTACCGCCGCACCTGTGCCATCGGAGCGATCGTGTTCTCCCACGCGCTGCACAACTTCGTCATCGGCCTCGACCCTCTTGTGCCGGGGATCTGGCAAACCAACATTATTGTCTGCGTCCTCGCAGTGCCCGTGCTTCTGGGATACTTGCACCGGCAAAGGAAGCGGCTCAGACAGGCCTACGCAAGGCACTAAGCCGGTGCGGAGCAGAGGGGATGACGTAGTGACCGAGCAGCCAGGGGAGAGCGTCGAGCGAGCCACCAAGGTGTCCCACGAGGCGAAAGCCCTCTCCCAAGCTCAACTGTCACGAACGCACCCGTCCGACATTCCTCCGCTGACCCACGAAATCGCCGACACCCTCGACTCTCTCAAACAGGTCACAGCTCAACTGAGCTGGTGGCACAGCCGAGCCGTCAACGGCAGTGACTACGCGCCAGACGAGGGAGCGAACCTTGGAATCGAAGACGCCGCCGCGCAGCTCCTAGCCGCCTCCCGATTCCTCTCAGCCGCGCGAGACGCTGTCACCGCCGCCGAGACAGCCACCCGATCAGTCCGCTGGAAACGTCGGCACTGAACTCGGGACGAGTCGGCAGTCACTGCCGCCGTATCCGAACGTCGCCAGGCTGGAGCCATGCACCGAGGGTCGAACACCGGCGATCCGGTATCCGGACGTAGATCGAGCCATCGAATCCTTTCCGCGTCGCAGTCGCATCGACCCACTCCTCGCCGTCGTGCTCCCATTCGAGGCGAACACGCACCGCAACAGGGGGACGGTCTTGGAACGAGGGCCGTGCCGGCTCCTGATTGCGGATCTTCTGCCAGTACCGCCAGGTGGCAGTTCCCCAATCGCCAGATTCGTTCATGCGTTCTATTATGCGTTGACTGGGGGAGTGATCAAGCTGCCGCCCAAAATCCCTCCGCTTCGCTCCGGCATTTCGGTTGCCCTGAAAAGATCAACTGCCGCACTGGGGGAGTGGTTGCGGTCTGTACGACGTTCACAAAGCAGTGACCAACCGAGGACTGACCTGCGTGTAGCTGAGACTGCAAAGACAAGAGAATCGGTTATTCCAGCGCAAGAACAGTGACATGACGGCAGAGGCAAGCAAGCAGGAGAGGGGGACGAGGGGGCCGTCCCAGCGCACCCATAAATCTTGCAATATTTCTTTCTTCTTTTCTTGCACACCCTCATATGAGGGTGTAGACTGGAGGTGTAGCCAGGGGGACGGACCCCGGCACAACCGAAAGGAAAGAATCATGGCGAACATCGTCTTCATCAACACCGACAACCTCGACACCGACAACGACGAGAGCGTTGAGGTTCACGCACCCAACTGCCGGCACCTCGCCCGCCACCGAGGCAACCCGTTCTTCGAGGTCGGCGAGCCGGAGGAATGGGACTCCGCGCAGGCATTCTTCGATGACTACAACGAAGCCTTCATTGCCGAGGACGGGCCAGACGGAGCCTGGGATATTCGCTTCCTGCCCTGCTCGGGACTGGTCAGCAAGTCCACCGTCATCACGGCCTGAGCCACCCGAAACCCCAGCCGGGGGCTTCGGCCCCCGGCTACGCCGCAGGAGGCAGACACCATGACTGAACAGCTCGACATCTTCGCCGCCCTTGAAGCCAATGAACGCGCCGAACGCTCCGCTCACCTACCCCGCACATTCATCGCCAGCGACGAGTACACCCCGCAGGAACTCGCAGACGCAAAAACAGCATGGTGGGACGAGCACTGGCACATGAAGCAGCCACCGGCCCCGCGCATGTGGGAGCACTCCATCTGCCAGCCGTTCGGCTCCGGCACCGCCCACTCTGTCTGGGTTATGGCCGCAGACCTTGGATGCCGCCACTTCAACACAGACTGCTACTGCGTCGGGGATCGCGTCTACCGGGCCTACTGCTCAGACTGCCAGTGGTGGACACCTATCGCTGGGCACGAGGACGAGGCCATCCGCGCCTACCACGATCACTGCTGGCCAGGATGGCGGAGCCTGCCGATCTGCACGCACCCGAACCCTGAAAAGCCACCGAAGCTCCCTGCCGACTATCCGCAGGAATGGCAGGTGACGGGTGCGCCGATCCTCACCCATCGGACATGGCCGGGCACACGGAATGTCCCTGGCCGGTCGCCCTTTGGTGGCTATGACATGGCCGACCCGAAATGCCTTGAAAAGATCTGACCCATCCTCTTGCTACACCCTCTTATGGGGGTGTAGACTGGAGGTGTAGCCAGGGGGACGGACCCCGGCACAACCGAAAGGAACAGGCAATGCTTGCAACAGCCACCATCACCCGCGAACGCCGGGAACTCGTTCGCATCGTCAAGGCCGGAATCGCTGACTTCGAGGATTCAGTGCAGAACGACCCGCGCTTCCGCCGCGACTGCCTCACCGACCCGCTGAGCACCTATCGCATCCACCATGAGCGGGTCTACCAGGAGGTCAAAGCCGCCGCGAGCGAAGACCGCGAGCCGCACTTCACCGGCGACATGGAACTCTACTTCGACCGCCTGGTCTACGACGGACTCAACGCAGTCTGACCCCGACCCTCTCGCCGGGGGCTTCGGCCCCCGGCCCCACCAACGGAGACACCGCCATGAACAAGCAACGCAGGAAGCAACTGACGCAGATCCTCGACGCACTCACCGAGACCCGCGAATCACTCGATGAGCTGCATACCGAAGAACAAGACGCATACGACAACATGCCCGAGGGACTGCAGGAATCCGAACGCGGTCAGGCAATCAGCGAGACAGCCGGCGACCTCGAGAACGCCGTCAACGAACTCGACTCCATCATCGACACACTGACCGACCACACCGACTGAACGGAGCTGACACCATGAGCGCGAAGTACACCGCCGAGGGATCGGTCTGGATCAACGAGGGCGGCAGGATCGTCTGCCGCGACCACGGAGGCTCCTACCTCACCGCCGCAATCGTCAAGGGAAAAGGTCCGCACATCTTCACACCCCTTGAAGACTGGCTCTACCACCCACCCGAGGTGGCGGAGCATTACGACTTCAACTGTGAAGACTGCGGGGGACGCACCACACACCGAGCAGGCAAAGGGGGAGACGATGAATGACCAGCTCGACCTGCTCGACCAAATTGCAGGAGAGACGCGCGGCACCGACGCGCAAGACCGCGCACGCAAGCAGACCGTGCTCGTCGCCCTCCGCGACCACATGTCGAACTCGCTACAGTTCGTCGCCGCCCTCGGCCCCGACTGGCAACTCAACTACAGCCACTACGGAATCACCGACAGCACCCATTGCGAATGGAACCAGCACGGACTCCGTGTCAGCACCGGCAGAGACACTGCTTATATGCCTTGGGACGAACTGGCAGAACTAGTCGAAAACCACCCGGCCCGACCCGGCGTGGTCGACTATTACCGGAGCGTGCCACACGAGAAGTCCATCGCGTTCGCGCAGCACTCATTCTCTCTCACCCGGCCACACGAGCTCTCGACCGAGCCAGCACCGCACCAATCCTGGATCGACGATGACCACAATCGCCCCGGCTGGAATGACAGGCTGGAAGCCTGGACAACCACCATCACCATTCTCAACAACGCTCTGAAAGAGGTAAACGCATGATTCAGTGGGTAGAAGAACCAATGCAAATAGAGGGAATGGGGATACGGCCTTGTGACCGTCTCGTTCTAGACCCCGATGATCCTCAAATCGCTTTCCACCTCAAACGCGAACCAGAACTAGCCGCCCGGTTAGAACAAATTGGCGCACTCGGCGAATCGCACGAGATCACCGCATCTAGTAGAGACTTGGAGAACCGACAAGTCTCGGTGAGGATCAAGATCGAGAATGATGGGACCGACGTGTGGCTCGCATTTCACATGGAAGCCTCTTTGTCCATCATCCGGTGCATCAAGCATGTTCCCAGCACCAAGGCTCCTTTCACATACGACTACTAGACCGTGGAGAATCCATCATGAACAACGCTGAAATGCGTTCCCGCCTGACTCTGCTCGGCTTGAGTCTGAAGCAGCTCTCGACCATCACTGGGTGGGACTACCGAGAACTGCGCCGCACCGCCAACGGAGTCCGGCCGGTCTCGCCGCGAACGCAAGAGATGATCGAACGCCTCGAAGCACTAGCTGACGAACACCTCGCAACCATGCAGGCCACCACTGACGAGGGCAACTCCGTTGTGATCCCGCACTTCTCTGATGAGGGCCAAGCCCCGTACTTCGAGGCCGGGGGAGTGATGCCAGGTTCATACTGGCACGCACTCGCAGGCGCGATACTCGCCACCAATGAAGCAGCCACCATCATCTACGTTGCCGATGATGCCGATGAGTAACAGCGTGGATATCACTACTACCTTGTTGACAACACTTTCGCCCCTTGTGGGCGTCGCGCTGGGCGCACTCGTGGTTTTCGCGATCGTACGCGACACCAGGGCATACTTGCTGGATGAGCACAGAGGACATATGGGCCGTAGCCGCATCGTTCGGAGAAATCTTCGCGGTGGAGTCGCCTCCGACCCACAGCGATATGGATGTTGCCTTTAGACGAGCGGGAGTTCTTTCCCCGCAATCCGCGCCAGGGAGTGGCATCTTTTCGATTTCGAAAGCACGCCGGATCACCAATGCGTTCGATCAGGCAGACGAAGGAAAAGTGGACGGACTGATCCGTGCATTGACTTCGTCGCTCGTTGCAAAGCGGGTATTTGAAAAGACGTACGACGAAGTTACGCAGAATCTGCTGGACGAGCTGCGCAGGAACCTGGCGCGCGTCGGGTGGGGGTTAAGCCCGGCAGGCTCCCTCTCCCCTCTGGGGGTAATCGATGTCCAGGTAGGCGGTCGCGAGGCGTTAGAGCACCAAATCAAGCGTCTACGGAATTCGGGTGACGACGTTTCGTTGATTCTCGGCGCGGCAAAAGATTCATTAGAGGCGGGAGCTAAGTTCGTCCTCGAAGAGCGGCAAGAGAGATACCAGCCCGACGAGTCGCTCGAAGCTCTCCTCAATAGAGCGATGAAGTTGGCTGGGATCAGCACGCGCCCCGCCGATGTGAGCAGTGACGCTTCCAAGGCGCTGGCCACTATCAATCAGAGCGTCCCGAAGATAGCGGAGGCTGTTCGGAAAGTTCGCAACGATCAAGGTTCGGGGCACGGGCGCACAGTTATGGCGACTATGAGCATGCCCGAGGCTGCATTCATTCGAGACTTGACACTCAGCGTGGTCAACTTCCTGCTTTCGGAGCACGACGCACACCCTCGATGGTGACTCGTCGCAGTCACGGAGAGTTCGTCGTGCGATGGCAGCGTGCCGGCGGTTGACGCTTACAAAGCGGCTCATCGCAAATGAGAGTGTAGAAGTGGTCTGAATCCTCCGGTGTCCAGCAGTGCCCGGAGGAGGTAGTGGCCCAGATTCCGGAACCCCAGGGCCGTGCCCCTCAAATGCTCGAGGCGGCCGTTGATCGCCTCTGTCGGCCCGTTGCTCGTCCCGGGCCGGTCGAAGTAGGCGAGCACATCAGCAGCCCTGCGTTTCAGCGTTCTCCCCAGCGTGGTCAGCTCCTTCAGTGCTGTCGGCACTCCTGCAGAAAGACTCGCGATGACACTCTTCAGTCGGTCTCTGCCGCGCGTGCGGTCGGGGTCGCGGTACGCGGCCACGATCCGCTGATAGACCCACCACGTGACATCCACCTGTGTGTGCTCCTCAGCAGCGAGCACCGCCTCGAGCCTGCTGGTCTGTTTCTTGGTGAGCAGGTTCGCTCCCGTGAGTAGGACACGACGGATGCCGTAGAGCGGGTCGCCGGACCGGCCCCGGTGCCCGAGCGTCTCCTGCTGGATCCGCTGCCGGCACCGCTCCACAGCGCTACCTGCCAGCGCGACGACGTGGAACGGATCCATCACCGGGGTCGCGTCAGGCAGCTCTTCGGTCGCGGCTGACTTGTAGCCGGCGAACCCATCCATCGCGATCTCCTCGACACCAGCGCGGAATGCCTGTGATTGGGCGGCCAGCCAGGTCTTGAACACCTTCTTCGACCGTCCCTCGACGATGTCCAACAACCGGGAGGGGCCTGTCTTATCGCGGATCGGGGTGAGATCGATGATGACGGTGACGTACTTGCTGCCGAACGGGGTATGCCGCCACACATGCTCATCGACCCCGAGAACCCTCACGCCGTCGAACCTGCTGGGATCATCGACCAGCAGCTGTTGGCCGGTGGCGAGGATCGCGGTGTTGACGGTGTGCCACGCCGCGCCGAGGCCTGCAGCGATTCGACTGATGGACATCCTGTCGATGACGAGGCATTTCAGCGCCCACAGCACCGCCGACCGTGACAGCTTCGCCCGTGGCGCCCCGACCTGGGTGAGGTCTTCCCTCCAGACGCGTGCGCAGTCCGGGCATCGGTAGCGGCGGACGCGCACGTGCAGGATCGTGGGGCGCCAGCCGAGGGGACGTGGACGAGTCTGCGCACCGCGGTTCCGCGGGGAATGCCTTCCGCACCGCACTCGTGGCACCAGGAGTCCTGGAACTCGGTACTGGTGCGGCATTCGAGGACCGCGTGATCGACGTCGACAGCTTGCCCTGTGACAGTCAGGTTGAGGGTATCGAGGAGGCAGAACGCGTCGAGACCAGGGGTCGTGAAGCTAGGCTTGTCCATGTCGAGGTCTTCCGGATGGAGAGTGTAGGAACTTCCATCTTCAGGGAGGCCTCGACGTCTACCCGGGCAACGACACGTGCGGACTCACAGAGCAGGCTCTACACCCTCATTTACGAAGAGCCCGTTAATGACGTGCGAACAGTCCGACCAATGACGCAGGCCCTCGCCGACTCCAAGATCGCGAATTATGTCCACCGTCATATCAACGACGTCGACGACCTCATCAATGGGCTGACTCTGCTCGGACAACGAAAACAGGACAAGTACAATATTGCGTATTTAGCCTGCCACGGTTCGTCAGGCGTCATCGAACTCAGCGGCGATTCATTTTCGCTTGACGAGTTGGCAGGCAGACTACCAAAGGCCGGGATTCTAGAGTCGAAGCTTCTGCATCTGAGCGCGTGCTCGGTACTACACGACGAAGACGCCTGCAAAGCGCTTCTGGACACCAGCGGTGCGCAGGCGATCACCGGGTTCACCAAAGATGTCGATTGGCTCGAATCGCTGGCTTTTGAGCTTTTGATGTTCAACGCATTCGCTGGCTACCAGCGGCTCGGCAATTTTGTTCGCTCCATGAACAAGAACTACGGCGAACTCTCCGAGAGGTTAGGATTTACGGTCATTCGATGATCTTAACGTTCCGCTGGTCCTCCACCTGTTTCCGCGGTTCGTGATGCGCGATAGGAATGACTGGCACGACCGACTGCAGGAGCCCTCTGAACTGTCGCTCACGTGTCGAAATCGATCTCCACGCGGAACACATCCGCCCTCAGCCAGGAGACCGTCAGCTCCACTGGCCGGTGGTCCCGTGCTGCGGCATCTGTTCGCGACCGGATCGAGATGACGGGTGGTCGGCCGGTGAGTCCTAGGTGCTCGGCGACTTCCGGCGGTGCAGGATCGATCGCGACCCCGAACCACCCGCGGACCGGCTGCAGTCCATAATGATCGGCGAGTACTCCGTAGAGCGAAGCCGCCGGATCGAGGACTTGGGTCAGGTCCGGGACAACCGCGGTATCGAAGAAGGACTCAGCGAAGCCCACCAGCTCGTTGTCGATGAACCGGTCACGCGACAGCGCGAGCACTTGGCGCCTCGGGCCGATTCTCATGCGGCGGCGCACATCGGGCGACGGCGACGCCAGCCGCCATCCCGTGGTGCGCACGTCCGGGGTTAGCCCGGCGCTGCGGACGCTCTGACTCCAGGACGGCGGGTGGTGGCGGCTGATGAGGTAGTCGACGCGGCGGGACACGAAGGTTCCGCTGCCCTGCCGCCGGCGCACCAGGTAGCGCCGCTCCAATGCGGCCAGTGCCGCCCTCGCGGTCAGACGGCTGATGCCGAGCTGTTTCGCGAGTTCCTCCTCGGACGGCAGGCGGGTTCCCACCGGCTGGTCCGCGATCTGCTCGGCGAGCGTGTCCGCGGCCGCCAGGTAGACCGGGACTCGGGAGGGCGGCTTCTTCGGCGGCGTGGGGGCGATGGGGTCGATCATAGTGCGTTCATCGTGACACGAACGTCCCTCTGAGGTTGGTTGACCGCACCGTCGGGCACTTGACCGTCGAGTGCCTGCAGAATCGCCCGGGCGGCGTGCTCCTCGATCCTGAGCCGGGCAGAGGCCACTGCCGATCCCAGGTGCGGGGTGAACAGCGTCCGGTCGCCCATGTCGATCAGCTCCTCGGGAATGGCCGCTGGCCGGTCCGGGCGCGACAGGTCCTCGAACTCGAAGACGTCGGCGGCGAACCCGCCGAGGTGCCCGCTGCGTAGGAGTCCGGCCACGGCGCGCTCGTCCACCACCGAACCGCGGCCGACGTTGACCAGCAGTGCGCCCGGTCGCAGCGACTCCAGCCGGTCGCGGTCGAGCAGGTGCAGCGTGCTGTCGTCGAGCGGAGCGCAGACGATCACGGAGTCGCTGCGCTCCAGCAGCTCCGGCAGTTCGACGCGTTCCATCTGAGGCACCTCCTCGCCGGCCGGCGAAGCGGGCGCGGGATCGCAGCAGAGCAGCCGGGCGTCGAATCCCGTGAGCATCCGTGCCACGCCGCGGCCCAGCCGTCCCGCGCCCACGATGCCGATCGTCGATCCGACGAGAGTGCTGCCATAGAGGGTCGGCCGCCACCCCGGCTTGCCGGCGCGCACAGCACGGTCGCCGGCGACGATGTGCCGTGCGAGTCCGATGAGCAGGCCGACCGCGAGCTCTGCCGTGGGCTCGGTGAGGAGATCCTCGACCCGCGTGAGCCAGATTCCACGGTCCGTGCATGCCTCGATGTCGATGTTGTCGTGGCCTTTGAGGGCCCCGGCGACCACCTGCAGCTGCGGGCACCCGTCGAGGAAGTCCGCGTTGATCCGGTCGGGCATGAACACCATCAGTCCGTCGGCCTCGGCTGCACGGTGCCGCACCTCGTCCGCGGACAGGCTGTCGTCGCTCTGGTTGGCGATCACCTTGCACCGCTCGCCCAGCACGTCGAGGATCTGCGGGTGGACCCGGTGGGTGAGGACAACCACCGGGCGATGGGCTTGGTTGATCATTGGAACCTCTTTCGCAGAGCTCCGCCGAGGGCGTCGACGACGGTGACAGTGGCAAGTATGACGAGGAGGATCGCGGCGACCTCGTCGTACTGGAGGGTGCGCAGAGCGGCGATCAGTTCGAAGCCGATGCCCCCGGCGCCGACGACACCCACCACGACCGAGGCGCGGAAGTTGAGCTCCCAGCGGTAGACGGTGACGTCGGCCAGCTGCGGCAGCACCTGCGGCAGGATGCCGTGCAGGATCACCTGTGCAGGTCCGGCCCCGGTGGCGCGGGCCGCCTCGATGGGTGCGTTGTCCGCGTGCTCGATCGCCTCGGCGAAGAACTTGCCGACCATTCCGGCGGAATGGATGCCCAGCGCCAGCGCGCCGGGCAGAGCCCCGAAGCCCACCGCCGCGACGAACACGATGGCCATGATCAGCTCGGGCACGGAACGCAGCACGTTGAGGAAGAGGCGCGCAACCCAGTAGAGCGCCGGATGCGGTGATGTATTGCGGGCCCCGCACAGTGCGAGCGGGACGGAGAGGACCACTGCCAGCGCCGTGGCGGCGATGCTCATGGTCATCGAATCCCACAGCGGGCCCCACCAGCTGTTGATATTGGTGAAGTCCGGCACCCACATCTCGCTGAGCAGGTCGGCGATGTCGGCCAGACCGGTGATCATGCGCGTGCCGTCGAGCATTCCCACGACCCACGCACTCACCACCACGACGACGAGGATGAACCCACCGACGGCGATCGAGCGCTTCCACCCCGACCGTGCATGATCGGAGATCTGCCGGTACTCCTGCTCCCGCTGCTCTTCGAGAGTAGCGCTTCCGGGGCCGCTCACTGGTAGTCCTCGAGGTTGATGTCGAGCAGCGGCGCGAGGTCGCGCACCGCGTCGTAGTCCGCGTCAGTGACCTCTTCGAAGCCGGTGGCGTCGAAGGGTTCGAGCACGGCCGGATCCTCGAGCTCCAGGAACGCCGCGCGCAGCTTCCCCTTGACGTCCTCCGGAAGATTCGACTGCATCGTCCACGGATAGTTGGCGTAGGGCTCGGACTCCTGGACCTTCACAACCTTCTCGGAGTCGATGACGCCCTCCTCGACCATGCGCTCGTAGATGGGCAGGCTCATGCCACCGGCATCGGCGTTGGCATTCTGCACTGCGAGGGCGACTGCGTCGTGAGACCCGACGTGCTGCTCCTCGTAGTCGCCCTGGTCGACGCGCAGGTCGGCCTCTTCAGCGAGCATGGCCTTGGGGATCAGGTGGCTGGACGTGCTCGCCTGGTCTCCCCAGGCCACGGTCCTGCCGGCGACGTCGGCGAGGCTCTCGATTCCCGCGTCGGCATTGGCGATGAACACCGACTGGTACGTCGGGTCCTCGCCGTCGACTTCCTGCAGGGCCGCGAAG